>CANRMO010000209.1 GCA_947631755.1 uncultured Lachnospiraceae bacterium
GCCTGATGGCATCCTCCAGGGCGTTTATGGCCAGTTCCTTCGTCATCCGCCCGTCCATGGACATGCCGATCATCTTCTGCCCGCGCAGATCCATGACCCCGGCAAGGTACAGCCAGCCTTCTTCTGTCGGGATATATGTGATATCGCTGACCATTTTCTGTGCCGGGAGTTCGTGGCCGCCTTATATTTCCGGGTGACTTTGGAGCGGATCCCGTTTTCCCTCATGATGCGCTCCACGCGTTTATGGTTGACCTTCGTCCCTTTCTGCCGGCTGAGTTCCGCTGTCATCTTCCGGCTGCCGTATACATGATGGTTTGCATCGTGGATCCTGCGGATTTCATCCAGCAGTTCCTGTGATTCCGTGTCCCGTTTGCTGGGATGGCGTCTGCGCCATGCATAATAACCGCTCCTTGAAACTTTTAACCACTGCGCCATCTTTGCCACCTGATGCCCGGAACGGCTGGCTTCGATGTACATATACCTGGTCACTTCAGATTTTTCGCAAAGAAGGCAATGCCACCTTCGGTGGCTATGGCTTTATTTTAGGAACTCATTTTCCTCCTTTAAGTCCCGGACCTCTTTCTGGAGCCTCCGGAGTTCGGCATCTGCATCCCTGAGATTGCCGCTTCCCACGAATGGCTGTTCCGGATGTTTCTGGTACCTGGACTTCCATGAGTACAATGAGTTGACGTTGATGCCAAGGTCTCTTGCCACCTTGGCAGATGACTCCCCGGCAAGGACACGCTTTACTGCCTGCTCCTTAAACTCTGCGCTGTATTGTTTAGACATAATCCATTCCTCCTGTTCTGTTGGATAGATTATACCATGCATTCGGCGTGTCTATCAAATGGGGTATAAGTCACTTTATCGCCCTTAAGCACATAATACTATTCACATCCAAATCCTTATCTTGCAAAATTGAGTCATACTCTACGGACAGCACCAAGTCAGAGATTTCCTTTGGTTGCCCATCGTTCAGCATCTCTACTGCCAGATCCAGATATGATTTTAACGGTCCCTCCAGCGGATTCTTTAAAGACAACTTTTCTATCCCGTTTTTTTGCAAGTTAAGAATTGTCCGCATAAAGTAACATATTATTTTATCCAAGTTTTCATTTGCATATCTCGCTCTACCATTATACCTTACTCGCTTCTCCTATCGTTTTCTGAGGCATTTTCTGAACAGCCTCTCCATTGCTCCATACTCGCAGAGGAAAGACTCCCTGCTCGCCTCCAGCATTTCATCCTTGCCCGCATTCACAAAATTTATCACATATCCGTTATGCAGCGCCAGGCAGCGGATGAATTCCCTCTGGCTCCGGCCGTTGCCTTCCCTGAACGGATGCAGAGCATTGATCTCAGAAAAATAATATGCCAGCCGGACAGCAAAGTCATCCTCCTCCAGCCCATGCAGATAATCCTCTGCTTTCAGCTTCCCAAAAACCTCCGCCGCCTGCCCGGAAAGGAACATGGCATTGCAGAACATATTCCCTTTTGCGATATCAACTTTCCGAAGCTCCCCCGCCCAATCATACACATCCTGGAATATATGAGCGTGAATCGCCTGCAGGTGTTTCAAATCAAAAGCACCCCTCACAGGCTTATCCAGCAGTTCCAGAATCCGCAGCATGGTCAGTTTCCGCTCCATCTCATGGAGCTGTTCCATGTCCCGTATCCCCATTTTGTTTTTCAGGACGTTGGAACCGGGGTAGCAGTATAACTCATCCGGCATACGCTACTTTGCACCTCCCAGAATTTCCCGGCGCAGGTCATCCCCCGAAACATCCCCGTTCTTATAAGTGTATAGCATCCGGACATCCTCTTCCGTCAAATCCATGTCTTCAAATGCCATTGTCGCCCTCACTTCGTTTACTGCTTCTTCCGCTGAATACACGGATCGGCTCATCTTTACCTCAAACGGAATCCCTTCCGTGATAATGATCTGCTTGATGAGCATATTTACAACCGCTGACAGGTTCGTCCCCAGCTTTTCCAGTATCGCAGATGCCTTCTCCTTATCCTCTGCCGAAGTCCGTACCTGCAGTAATGATGTGTTTGCCATAATCATCCCTCCTGCAGTCATTATACAACATTGTCATTACATTGTAAAGTAAAAGATGCCGAAATGCTATCGTTAAAATTTGCACCCAAATTCACGCTTGGGTGCATTGTATCAAATTATGATACACAAGCCATATTGCATAATCAAATTGATACAATCGGCTATCGTTTTATGAGTATGCGAAAAACGCCCATGGTTAGGGCGTTTTTCGCGGTGGGGACTGCACCCTTGGAAGTGCAGTTATCATTTTTTGAATAGGAATTGTATGCTTTTCACGAGTTCTGAGAGCAAAACTAAACGGTTATATCGTTTTAATCGTATAAAAGGATAAAGCGGACACACATCGATAAATCCTTTGTTTTCAAGCGTTTTGGAGAATCTTATTAAAGTCCTATGAGGAGCAGTAACCACTTATGAAATCGTGGTTTTCAAATTCAGGTTTCCGCTTTTTAACATTTAGATTGCACCACTCAGATATGAATTTCCCTACATTTATCGAATATCTGCCCGTGTCGTTTTATTTCTCCCAAAAAATCGGGCAGTATTTGGCACCAATGTGTCAAAAATCATTTTAATTCCAAACTACATACAGACATCCACTGCCCCGCCAACTTCGGCGGCCGCCGCGCCGTCCACTGTGACATCTGTCGCTGCTGACGTCACATCCACGGTTATCCCTGTCTGCATCTCCGCCATCTCTGACATCCGGATCTCGCTTCGGATCTCCATCGCTCTCTGCCTCAGAGAATAGCTCATCTGAGCCTTCTCGATCTCCCCATTTTCCTCTCCCCGGTGTTTCCGGCGCAGTTTTTTTAACTCCTCATGCAAAAGACGCTGTATCTCCAGTTCCTTTTCTATGTCATTCGTCTTATTATTTTTCTTTTTCTGCAGTGCCACCGACTCCTCTTCGCGCAGATGGATTTTTTTCAGCCGCGCGCACTTCACCATTTTCGTGGCGTGGGCGATAGCTGCCCGCATCTCCCCTGCATCGTAGTCCCCGGTGGCGGCGCACCTCTGTAACTGCGCCAGTTTTCCCGCCGCGCGGATCAGAACCTGGCCCGCCCCGATGGAGTGATTTACCTGCGTCAGCTGCAGCGCGATCTCCCGCGAATTATAACTGAGTTTTTTCTTACACTTTTTTTTGCTCTTCTTTTTCTTCTGTGCCGCGCGCAGAGTATTTTTTACTGACAGTTCTCTCTGTTTTGACTCCAGGCGATGCCTCATCTCCTGCGTCGCCGCCGTGTAATCTCCCCTCACCGTCATATCCATATGACCATCTCCTCTTTCTCCGCAAATCCTTTTGCGGAACACGGTTTTCGCCGCGTTTTCTACATAATTCAAGATATCTATAAAAGATATCGGCAGATTTTCCCAAAAAATCCAGTCATTTTTTATTTTTAAGCAGAATAAGCGAAAATTTTTCTGCTATCAGGCAAATCGTCCACTGTTCCTGAGTTCACTCAGAAGTGCTCTTACAACCCCGTTCACAATCTTTAATTCACTTGCTGTGCACTCCGTCATCATCAGAGAATACTCTTTCATCCTCGCCATCTTCTGGGGATCGCCGACAAGGGAATCCTCAAGAAGAACATCCAGCGGCGTCTCCAGAGCATTTGCGATGCGCACCAGTGCATCAGCGCTCGCATGAGTGGACGCACTCTCGATATTTTTAATATGTGACTCAGAGACCCCCGACAGTTCAGAAAATTTCTCAACGGTCAGTTTTTTGTCCAAGCGGTACTTTTTAACGATTACCCCCAAAGCCTTTCTGTTCACAGCCTTCTCCATAAATAAAACCTCCCATAGTCGTATTAATCCCATATTACTATTGGAGTTTTTTTACTTAAATATTCCATAGGGTGTTTTATACTTGTATAGGGACTTTTTGTCTGCGTCACTTCTATACAGAAACCAGCCGCGACACCCGCAGACAGATGACATATTTCCCCACTCCAAAACTACTTAACTGCAATACGCCTTTTGCCAACCCATATATCCCCC
>CANRMO010000210.1 GCA_947631755.1 uncultured Lachnospiraceae bacterium
CAAAAATTTTATCCAGAGAGCATGAAAATCACGGCATCGGGACGTTGGGTGAAAAGACGCTCCATGCCGTGATAAAAAATTATGTGGAGCCGGACGAGGACTATCACGAAGTGCCGCTGGAAGGGTATGTGGCGGACATCTGCCGGGACGGCCATATTTATGAGATCCAGACAGCAAATTTCAATACCCTGCGCGCCAAACTGCAGGTTTTTCTGCCGTTGTACCATGTGACAGTTGTTCACCCGGTTCCCGCCACAAAATGGCTGCGGTGGGTGGACGTAGAGACAGGGGAAGTGTCAGCCAGGAGAAAGTCGCCGAAAAAGGGTACGCCCCAGGCGGCGTTCCGGGAGCTGTACAAGATCAAGCCCTTTTTGAGTGATCCGAATCTCTCTGTGCGCATTCTCATGGTCGATGTGGAGGAGACCCGCCTGCTGGATGGGTGGAGCCGTGACAAGAAGAAAGGATCTCACAGGGAGAACCGTGTGCCGGTGGAGCTGGTGGAAGATCTGTTGTTTGAGCGGCGGGAGGATTACCGCATGCTCGTGCCGCCGGAACTGGAGGCCTTTGACTCAAAAGATTACGCGAAAGCAACGAAACTTACGGTAAACCGCGCCCGGACGGCATTGAATGTGCTGTACGGCCTCGGTATTGTGGAGCGGGTGGCAAAAGAGGGAAACCGATACATATATGAAGTATCCGATCCGTGAAAAATGCGGGATCGGAAACCGCCGGCTGCGCCGGCTTTAAGGAGGAGAGGGCATTGAGAACTGGGAAGAAACTATGCAGCCTTATATTGGCTGCGGCAATGATGTCAACACTGGCAATAACTGTGCCGCCCGCTAAGGAGAGCAGAGCGGAGGGATCTGGCTTAAATAAGTCTGTATTGAATCTGTCTCATGGACGGAACCGGAGCCGTCTTGTGACGGAATCGGATCTGAAGAATGATCCCCCGGCGGATTATGTGATTCCGGACGGTCTTGTGCAGGATGCAAAGGATGGGATGTATAAAAAATATTTCCCGAAAGATTCCATTCAGACCGTATCTATCACAATCCCAAAGGACAATCTGGATTATATACTGCAAAACGCGGCAGAGAAGCCTTCTGCTATGACCACCAGTGTCACGGTCGGTGATACAACGGTCGGTTACGCGGGATTGAAGACAAAGGGGAATTATACGCTGCAGCACACGTGGTCGGATTCAGACAGCGACCGGTTTTCTTTTACGGTCAATTTTGGAAAGTATATCAAAAAGAAAAATTACGGAAAAAAACAGAATTTTTATGGCTGTTCCAAGATCAGTTTTAATAACTGTTTTTTTGACAAAACATTTATGAAAGAATACAATGCCCTGCGCCTCATGGATGAGATGGGGCTTCCGACGCCCCAGTACAGTCTGGCAAAATTATATATCAATAACGAGTACTACGGCGTATACTTTATGGTTGAGGCCATGGATGGCGCTATTATCGAGCGCTGGCAGAATGTCTCCTCCAAAGAGGTGAGCGATTATCTGACGAAACCGGATTACACCCACTTAAACTATAATTTTGAACCCGAACTGGAGGCGTGTGTCAACAGCGCCGGGGAGATCACGATGGAGGCACTCAGCCAGAAGGGCCTTATGTGGAAAGATGAGGCCACAGGGGAATATGGAGTGGGGACTCTGCTTGAGGGAAAATATCATTCCCTGTGGGAGAGCGACTACGAGACGCTGCAGGACGTGGGCGGGATGATCCCGCAAGTGCTGACGTGGAACCGGAAGATCCAGCTATTGGCGGACGGAAAGGACTTCAGCAAAAAAGCCATTGATGTAAATAGTGCAAAGTATCTGGAATTGCTGAATTCTGTAATGGATACAGAAGAGACGGTCAAATATTTTGCCACCCACAGTTTTGTGATCCAGATGGATAATATGTTTTCCACCGGACAGAATTATGGCCTATATGTGGACAAAAACGGGAAGTCCATGATGGTCCCGTGGGACTATGACCTGGCGTGGGGATGTTTCGAGATGCCAATCACGCCGGAAGAGGTGGCGAACTGGGATATCGAGAGCCTCTATGCGAGAAAAGAGACTTATCGGGAGAATCCTTTATTTTATGTCATTTATCAGAACAAGTCTTTGATGAAGAAATTTAAGACATATATAGAGGACTGCTCGAAGATCGTATCCACCGGGGGAGTGGCTTCTGACGGCAAAAAATATGAGCCCGGCCGTTTTGCGCGGACGATCGGGACTTACAGCCCTCAGATAATAAGTGCTGCCGGGGAAGGGATACCTGCGATAAAGAAAATAGTGGCCATGCGGGCGACCGGCGTGTGGCTCCAGACTCATGGGCTGGCTGCCAATGTGACCGGTTACGGCTGTGGTGTGGGAAAACTCGGAAATGACGGCGCGATAGCCCACCCGTCTACATCTGGGAATCTCACGGCAGTAAACGAAAATACAGGCATCTTTGCTACGGCGACATATGGACAGGGCACAGGCGGCCCGCTTCTGAATGTGTTGGAACTGGGTTCAGAGGAGGAGGCGTACAAGACTGTAAAATCTGCTGTGGACAGGGAGCTCACGCTCTACAAGATATGGAACACAAAGACCCCTGCATCCGCGTATAAACTGTATATACCAGTGTCGCCGGACGCGCAGAATGTCAAAATTTATTCTTATTCGAAAACGGCGAACCAGTTGACGGAATTGTCCGCACAGGTTTATGATAATATTTACTGTGTGACAGTTTCTGATCTCTCTTACATTGCTGTAGCGTCCGGGACTGCCGGGACAAATGAAAAGGAAGACGATACTGCCGCGGACAATAAACCGGGAAACTCATCTGCAAAACAGGACAGCGGCACGGAAGTCAGCGAAAAAAATATCAGGCGGCCAGGTGTGCCGAAGATCAAGACGTTAAAGAATACTGGCAGGAGGAAAATGAAACTCACCTGGAAGAAAGTCCCGGCAGCCAGCGGTTATCAGATCCGCTATGCGGCAAATAAGAAATTTTCCAAGGCAAAAAAGATTACGGTCAAAAAGAAATCAACGACAAAGAGAGTAATATCCAGGCTGAAGAAAGGGAAAAAATACTATGTACAGATCCGGTCATTTAAAACGGTGTCCGGCAAGAAAAAATATTCAAAGTGGAGCGCGAAGAAGAGCGTGAAAATAAAGAGATAGGGGACGGGGGATTGCCGGAGAGGCAATCCCTATCCTTTGTATCTTTTGCTTATATTTGCAAAGAATATTAGTTATACCGTTTCCGGCAGCCAAGCAGCATGACGACAGCCGGTATCAGGAGGAAGAGGTTGATAAGATCTGTCAGCTCCCACACAAGTGTCAGCGGCATGACCCCGCCGATAAAGATCATAATGATATACAGGATAAAATAGAGCCGCTGTCCTTTTCCGTGAAAGATAAAATCAAAACCCTGCTGGCCAAAAAAACTCCAGCCTACGAGAGTCGCCAGGGCAAAGCTGAGAATGGCGAGGGTGAGGATTTCGTCGCCAAAGAAGGGCAGTTTGGAAAAGGCGGCGGCGGTGAGGCCGCCCGCGGAATACAGAATCCATTCGGACGGGTATTCGAGCTGGAAAGCGGTCAGGACGACACCGGTTATGGCGCAGAGGACAACAGTATCCCAGAACGACGCGCTCATGGAGATGAGAGCCTGGCTGTCTGCGCACTCCTCAGAAGAGTGACCCGCCACGAGGCCGGCTGTCCCGAGGCCCGCCTCATTGGTGAAAAGTCCACGGGCCACTCCGTAGCGGACGGCTTTTCCCAGTGTGAATCCGGCCAGTCCGCCGCCAATCTGCTGTATCCCGAAAGCGCCCTTTAGAATATGGGTGAGGGCGGGCAGGATATAGTGGGCGAAGCTCCCGGTCCCAAAGGAGGGGAGCAGGTGAAGATTGACAGAGAACACGATGATCAGCATCATCGCCAGCCAGAAACTGGGAACCGATGCCATGACCATGGCAAAGGTGGTGCCGATGCCGTCGAAGATACTATATTGTTTGACTGCCGATAAGATGCCCAGTGGGATCCCGATGAC
>CANRMO010000211.1 GCA_947631755.1 uncultured Lachnospiraceae bacterium
AAGATAATGCTGATGCTCTGTATGCCGATGCGATCACCATGATCAGGAAGTACAAACAGGAGATTGCAGAGGCAAAGGCGATGATACAGCAGGAAAAGGGGATTAAGGTCTGTCCAAAATGTGGTGCGGAGGTAGGGATTGCCTCACCGTACTGCACAGTCTGCGGGACGAAAGTAGAAATGGCGTCCTCGTCGGAGGAGAGCGGGGAAAAGGAATCGCGGAAATGTCCAAAGTGTGGCGCGGAAGTGCCGCCGGGTGGTTTATTTTGTACGGTGTGTGGAGAAAAACTGGGAGAATAAGGAGCTGGGCTGCGGCGGGGCAAAGATCGTAGCAGGAGAGCTTACAATACAAAAAAGAAAGAGGTAAAGAATATGTTTTGTGGAAAATGTGGTTCATCAGTACCGGATGACGCAAATGTGTGTCCCAATTGCGGAGAGGCGCTGAGAGAACCGGAGAATACAGAAGTAAATGTGACAGAAAGTACGGCAGAAAATAATGTGCAGGGGGAGACGGCACAGGAGGAAAAAGACGAATTTGTTCATTTTGATTCGGGAAATACTGGCGGCGCTGTGGCTGCGGACTCTGGAATGGATAAATCGGCAAAATTGATCTCTAATATACTGAAAATAGCAGCGGCTGTTGTGGCATTGATTCTTATCATTCTTGTTCTGAGAGCCGTTACAGCAAAACCATATAAAAAAGTGGTTAATAAGTTCATTTCGGCCATGCAGCACGAGGATGGAGAAAAGATGCTGAAATTGTTCCCAAAAGAATTTGTAGATAAGGCCATTGAGAATCTGGACGATGATTCGGACAAGGACGACTTGGTTGATGAGATGGAAGATGCCCTTGAAACGGTAAACGATTCGGCAGAGGAAAAATATGGTGACAAGATAAAATACAAAGTCGAGAAGTACAAGGATGTTGAAAAGCTGGACAAAGACGAGCTGGAAGAACTGAATGATGACCTGGAAGACATAGGTATGGAGCGCAAGGTTAAGAAAGCATATAAAGTTGAAGTTAAAGTCCAGGTTAAGGGAAAAGATGACAAGGACAGTGATTCCATCACTTTTACGATCGGAAAAGTGGGCGGCAAATGGTATATGCTTGACTCCATGAACAGTATTCTGTATTAATGATCTTCTGTGAGGATAAAGTTAAGGCTGCGCGGTCATGTTTTTTTGGACAAAACGGGCAAATTCCGGCTGGCCCTTTTCGTTGAGGTGGGTTCCGTCCTGGTAGAACCACTCTGGGTGTTTTTTCGCCTCATCGGCCCAGGGGATTACATATAAATTGCTGTTTTTTTTCGACAGATTACGGATGGTTTTATTTACGTCTTTCTGAATGTCTTTTTCCTTTCCGAAGGCGTTGACCCAGTAGATGGTCCGGTCTGTGCCGAGGAAGTCAATGAGTTCCTGCCCGGTGGCAGGGTTGAATTTTCCGTTGATGCCAAGGGAGAGGATTACGGTATTGCCCAACTTGTTTTCCTTTTTTAATTTTTTTGCCACATCAAGAGCCTGGTATACCTGCCGGGAGATTTTGGCATCGATCACCGTGTTGTTGACCAGCTTCTGAAATGAGGGGGCGGCCCCGAGAAAAACCGAATCACCGATGACAGTGATGATTTCCTGCCTAGGTTCTTTGGTTTCTTTCGGGGTTTCGCCCTCTTTTTGAGGATTTTGCGCCAGCTGTTTTTGCAGATCCTGTTCATTCTGTTTTAAGGACTGTTCCAGCTCGGCCCGGTCAGATTCTGGCGCGCGCAGGATTCCATATCCGCCGATGACTGTGCAGAAGATTACCACGGCGAACTTGACAGCTATTATTATTTTTTTCTTTTTCTCTTTATTCATTGTGACCTCCATTTTTTATTCTCGCGAAGCAACGAGCCAAGCGGACATGCTTGCATGTCCATTTGGCGACTGCCGCGGGGTCAAATACCCCGCCCCTTGGGGCGAACTTGCTAAAAAGAAGCTAGGTCATGCCCCGTAGCTTGCTGCGGGGTATTTGACTGAAATAGTATACTTTGATATGGTCATATCAGTGCCAGCACAAGGATCGGATAATGCCATAAATATATGCTGTAACTTTTCTTCCCGAGCAGCGGCAGGAGGAAATGAGTTCCCGGATCGCCTTCGGACAGTTTCTGGTTTTCAATCAGGTTGATGACAGCCGCAAAAAACAGGCTGACCAAAAACATCCCGCCCTGGTAGAGAAAGGGGGTCTGTCCATCTACGGTCAGAAACAAGAGAAGGACCGCCAGAATGAAAACAGAGGATACCGGCAGTGCGATCTTATTTGCGATGGGGCGGCAGAATTTATTATAATGCTGCCGGAGTGCCCCCGAGAACATGCCGATAAAAATGGAAAATGCCATGGTGTCTGTGCCGTAATACACCCGTGAGGGATCTTCGCCGGGGGAGTAGAGATACCACATTTTCCCTATGGACAAAAGAGCCAGAAATAGAAAGAGGAAACACATTTTTCTGCCGCCGATGAGTTCACAGCCTTTCCGGTAGAGAAGAAACAAAAAGGGCCACAGGAGGTAGAATTGTATCTCTACCGCCAGAAACCACAGATGGGTAAAGGGGGAGTTCTCTGCGAAACCGGAAAAATAAGATGTTTGCTGTTTTATCTGCCACCAGTTATCATATCCCAGAAAAATGCTGGCGATTTCCCGGCGCATGCCGGCTAGCAGTGAACTGTGGGTCAGTGTCAGATAGCAGCACACAGCCATGACCATAGTAAACAGCGGAGGGATTATTTTCCGAAGCCGTTTTTTATAATATGCGATGACGCGGAAAGGATCCTCTGCCGGACGGTTCGCGCTTGTCACAAACATCAGGTAGCCGGACAGTACAAAAAAGAGTGGGACGCCCAGAAAACCTCCCGGGAAGAGAGAGGGAAATGTGTGGTATAAAACGATCCCTGTGATCCCGATCCCCCTCAGTGCATCCAGTCCGGCAGTTTTTTTTACATTGTTATCCATGTTTTTCAAATCCTTTCTGCAATGGTTTTACTTTGTAAACCAAATTATAAGCCGAATGGTCTATAATGTCAACCATAATTTTTTTGTTTTTTTTGGTTGACATCTTAAACTTAATAGACTATAATGTGGTTTACAAAGTAAATTTAGTTTGTGAGATTTACTTTGTACAGAAAAACAGAGACAGCGTCGGGAGATGAACGCTGTAAAGGAGGGCATGATGAAACAGGAAATCCATGTAACGAAGAGTGAGTGGTATGTGATGACCTGCCTGTGGGAGGAAAGTCCCAGGTCATTGATGCAGATTGTGCCGTTGTTAAGCGAGCGGGTGGGGTGGAGCAAGAGTACCTGTGCGACGATGGTGAGGAGGATGTCTGAGAAAGGGCTGATTGGGTATAGGGAAAATGGTAAAACAAAATATTTTTACCCAAAGGTGAAAAAAGAAGAAGTAGTGGTGCAGGAGACAAGAGAGTTTTTGCAACGGATATATAATGGCAGTATCGGCATGATGATGAGCGCTCTGGTGCGCCAGAACGACTTGTCTAAAGAGGATATTCAGGAACTTAAGGAGATACTGAGGACGGCGGAGGAGAAAAAGCGCAGCTGAAAAATGCGTGGTTTTGCAGAGGAAGAGAGGGGAAAATATGGAAAATTTTTTTGAATGGATGTTGGAATCTTCGCTGCTGGTTCTGATGGTTCTTGGAATTCGGAAAATTTTCACGGGAAGAGTCCGCTATGCGGGGATTTATGCGCTGTGGATCCTGGTCCTGCTCCGGTTTATGATACCGGTCAATGTGATCTCCACGCCATTCAGCGTGGGAAATCTCGTCTCGGGGGCTTTTGGTTCCTGGAGGGGGGCACAGCCAGCGGAAGAAATTTCGGAAACTGCTGTTTCCTCGTCAAAGGATCTGTGGCAGACCGCGGAGGCGGGGAAGATCCCGCACAGTTTTGCCGGGAAGAGTGCGGGAGGGCACAGCCAGGCGGAATTTGCGGAGGGCA
>CANRMO010000212.1 GCA_947631755.1 uncultured Lachnospiraceae bacterium
TCAAACACATAATTGTAATCGCAGATCACCGCGTCCGCATAGAGCGCCCCATCCAGCCCCAGCTCAAAGGGGCACACCTCATATTTCTCTGCATATTCCAGAATAATCTCCCGGGTCATTTTCGTCTCACTGAGCAGAATATCATAGAGCGCATCGTTCACCCGGTCATAGTGCCCCCGGGCCCGCGGGCAGTCCGCCGGATTACAGGATACTTTCTCCAGCACGCACATTTTTTCTTTCGCTGTAACTGTGACCGGTTTAAAAAACAGATCCTGCTGCCCCAGCAGGGCAAAACATTCCTCGGCCACAGTGCGGGTAATTGTCTTCGCTGTCAGGTAAAAGATGCGGCTGCTCAATCCCTCGCCCATGGCTTTCACCGCGGGAAATACAGTTGTGATCGTCTTCCCCACGCCTGTGGGCGCCTGGATAAATAATTTTTTCTTTTCCTCAATCGTGTGATAGACCATGGCGGCTAGTTCTTTCTGCCCCTCCCGGTACGCAAAGGGAAATTCGAGTTCCCGGATGGAGGCGTCCCGCTTTTTCCTCCAGTCGTACTCATACACCGCCCATTTTTCATAATCCCGCATGAGTGCGGCAAACCATCCGTCGATTTCCTCTCTTGTAAAGTCCTCCCGGAATCTGCGGATCTGCTCGGTCTCCATATTGCAGTACGTCATCTGCACCCCGATCTCCCTCAGATCCTCCCGGGCGGCCACCATATAAGCGTAGCACATCGCCTGGGCCCTGTGAACAAAGACCGGCTCTTTCATCTCGTTCACATCCATGTAGACTCCCTTGATCTCATCGATCATGACCCCGTTCCCATCCCGGAAAACGCCGTCTGCCCGCCCTTCTATTTTTAATGTAAATTCATTTCCATACTCCGCACTGCGGATTTTGTGCAGTGCAAAGAGAGGAACCTCCGGCTCATATCCGATTCCCATGCTCTTCTGTATTTTTTTGTGAATCCTGCTGCCCATCTGCATCGCCTCAGTGGATGCAGCTCCTCCGCCCCCGGAGGTGATGTCTCCCTGGCGGAACATAAATTCCACAAGCGCACGGACCGATATCTTGACGATTTCATTTTCTTCACTCATAATCATTAGTATAAAGGAATTAAAAAATTCTTGCAACACCTTGGGCTCTTAAAACATCTAATTCATGAGTCAGTTAATCACTACCGCGCAAATATTCCGGAATGGAGGGTATTATGACAAACACAGAATGGATGCTTGTAGGGCAGGCGAAAAGAGGGGACGCCCACGCTTTTGCAAAGCTCTACGAAAAATATTACAGGGATTTATACCACTTTGCCCTCTGCTTTTTAAAAAATGAAGCAGCGGCAGAGGACGCTGTCAGCTCTGCTGTACTGAAGGCCTATGAAAATCTCGGAGGCCTCCGGCAGAACCACTCGTTTAAGAGCTGGCTCTTTCAGATCACCGCCAATGAATGCCGGCGTTTTCTGAGAACACCTATAGTCTACACCGAGGATCTGGCGGAGGCAGAGACTGGCGGGGAGGAGGCCGGATACGAGTCATCCGAAATTGCCGAACTGCTCTCCTCCCTCTCTGACGAGGAGAGGCTTGTCATCACTTTATCTGTTTTCTCCGGTTACAGCAGCCAGGAGATCGGGAGAATGATACATAAAAAAGAAGGCAGCGTGCGCTCCATCAAAAGCCGTTCTTTTGCCAGGCTCCGGGCGCAGCTTCAGTAGACAGCTTTATTAGAAAGTATCGATAGGAGGTCTTACTGTGAAAAATTGCATTGATATGCCAATTTTTCACAGGCTTATTTGTGCCGAGAACGTCACAAATAAGCCTTTATCCGACAAGAGAAACTGCATTCGCAGCTTTCTCTTGCGGTTCCTCGAACGCATACGTTCTCGGAATGGAGGTTATCATGACAGATGCAGATTACGAAAAAAGAATAAAAGATGCCGCCGAAAACATCCCGGTTCCAAAGTCCCTGGAACCGCAGCAGGTGGAAACGCGGCTGAAACAGACAACAGTGAAACCCCGCCGTCCCCGCGGCAGGCGGGCGGCATGGGCCGCGGCGGCCTGCTTATTCCTCATTCTGGCTGCCGGGACAGGGACTGCCCTTCATTTTTCCATGCGGGATTCCGGCACCAGTATCGCCGTCCCGGAAAAAAATGTACAGAAACAGGAAGAAACGGCCATGGACAGGTCTGCCTACACGACCACTTACAAAGAAGTCAGCAGACAGATTAACGCCTGCAACAAAACCCGCTTATACGAAAAAGACAAAGAGAACGTCTACGAGAGTTATAATTCCTCCTCCGGCACGAAAAAAGCGAGTGGCATGCAGATGGGCGAAGCCACAAATGCGGCAGAAAGCGAACAGGATATTGCGGCTTCCGGGGGCAGTGCCACAGAAGATTTTTCCGACACAGACACCCAAGTGGACGGCGTCATGGAGGGCGATATTGTCAAAACGGACGGACAGCATATCTTTGCGCTGAAAAACACCCTGACCGGCTATGCTGTCGCCATCTATCAGGTGGATGGCCCGGAAGTCACAAAACTAACGAATGTAAAGGTAAAAAATGGCACATGCCGGGAGATGTACATCGAAAACAGCCGCCTCATTCTGATCAGTTCAGACTGGGAAACAGCAAACAGTTCAAAAAACAGCCCCCGCAGTAAGCTGGATGATGAGGCAATCGTTGATATGTCTTATGCAGGTACAGGCAGTGTCAGCATTTACCTGTACGATATCTCAGACCCCTCCAGCCCGAAAGAACAGGGACATCTGACCCAGGACGGTCTCTTTGCCACATCACGGCTCACAGACGGCTGTCTGTATACGTTCACCAATTACCAGACCTATGAGACCGACTGCGACCCGGAGAAACCAAAACGCTTTGTTCCGTGCCTGAACGGAGAGGTCATAGCAGAAGACCACATTATCCTTATGGACAAAAAGAGAACAAATTCCTATATGGTCATGACATCCCTGTCCTTAGACAAACCGGAAGACTTTGCAGACCACATCGCGGCTCTGGGCGGCTCTGAAGTGTATTATATGAGCAATGAAAATATCTATATGGTAAAAGAGAACTGGGACGATACCTATGACAGCTGCCGCAGTACCATCAGCAAATACAGCTACAAAGACGGCTTATTTGACTTTACTGCCAGCGCAGAGATCCGCGGCAATATTGAAGATTCCTACTATATGCACGAGTATGAGGGCAATTTTATCTTTGTCTACACCCGCTACAAAAAAAATGGCTCGACGACAAACGGCCTGGGGATAATGAACAAAAAGCTGGAACTGCAGGGCGAACTGAGCGGGCTCGGAAATGACGAGGAAATATACTCCTCATACTACATCGAAAATATGGCCTACTTTGTCACCTACCGCGAGACCGACCCGGTATTTGCCGTCGATATCAGCAATCCAAAAAAACCTAAGCTCATGTCTGAGCTGAAACTGCCGGGCTTCTCCTCCTATCTCCACTCCTTTGGCGAAGGTCTTCTGCTGGGCGTCGGCGAGGGAGAAAAACGAAACGTAAAACTGTCCCTCTTCTCCATCGAGGACACAAAAGATGTGACACAGATCGCAAAACAGGAACTGGCACAGGAGACCTACTCGATCGCCGGGGAGAACCACCGGGCCGTTTTCGTGGACGAAGAGCGCAGCCTGGTCGGGCTGTCCATCGCTTCCTGGCACGGAAAAAACCGCTACTTTGTATATGAATATAAAGACGGAAAATTCCATCCGGTTCTGTCCAGGACTCTTGAAAGCGATCGGATCGAAGACATACGGGGACTCCGGATCGGTGAATATTTCTATCTTGTTGACGTAGAACAGGGAGTAAAAGTTTATGATATAAACACTTGGAAAAAAGCAGACTAACCGCCCGGCCAGGCGCCGATCGAGTAGGAGGGAGTGATTAGCTCCCGTCCTCTCACACCACCGTGCATACCGTTCGGTACACGGCGGTTTCAATA
>CANRMO010000213.1 GCA_947631755.1 uncultured Lachnospiraceae bacterium
TTGGTTCCGGATAAAATATCGTATTACGAAGTAATGCTGCACATGAGAAATCATGTGAAAAAAGAGGGAAATCTCCGCGACCTGATCCATATTCTGGAGGAATTAGAGAGCAGTCATAGGAACAGGACGTGATCCGGGTACTGATTTTCTCAGAAGATGATAAAAATTGATTAAATATTTTCTGCGTTTTGCATCATTTTCCACCCCTTGATCGTTTTATAGATAGAAGGGAGTGATAGATGATGAAGAGAAGTCTGGTACTTCTTATGGCCGGATTTGTTTTGTTCTGCCTTTCTTCCTGTGGCAGTCAGACGGCATCCGATCGCGGGGATGTGGGGGCGGGGAACAAAATACCGCCATCTCAGTTTGAGGAAAAGGGTTTTTGCGGGCGGTATACGTTTTGCAGCGGGCAGTATGCGTACGACATGAGGGACGGGCGCATTTCATTTAAACAGTATGATTTTGAAGGGAATTTTGTCCGCGAGTGCGGGGAGAAAAAGAAGGGGAAAGACAGGAATTATACGCTGCTCACTGTGAATGACAGGGAATTGTTTTTCGGAGAGGATACGAAAGATGGGTTTGTCCTGTGGAATATTCCCCTGAAAAATAAAGGGAAGAAATCGGAGGTGCCTGACTGGGAGAATCCGAAAAAGATAAGCACCATTCCGGGACTGCGCGGGGAGAATATTACGGCGTTTTATGTAGTGGGGGACACGGCCGCCGGATTTTTTGACGGGAAATATGCTGAGTTTGACTTAAAGACCGGAGAGCACATATCCGTCGGGCCGGATGGCGGGCAGGAGTTTTATGATTTTGCCTCGAATACGGTGGACCGCGATTATTCAGATTATGAAACTCTGCCTACCTATGGAAGTGATATTATGGAGTGTGGGGCTGTCCTTCTCACAACGGCGAAAGCGGAGGAGAAAGGAGATCTTTATTTGCACGGCATCGGTTCGGGCACGGTGAAAAAGGTGGCGGAGAATGTATATAATGCCTGTGAGCTGATCAGCGGGCAGGGGAAATTTATCTACTGGGGGATCACGGCTGATCCGAATTCTTACTGGCATGATAAATTTGACGGTATATGGATATGCGATGCGGTGACAGGGCAGCAGGAACAGATTTTGTCTAAAATGAAAGTGGACCGTATCGCGACGGCGCTGAGCGCAGGGGAACTTTTTATGGACGGAAGCGGGCGACTGTATTTTGAGGTCTCCGCAGATGAGTTCTGCGGCCTTGCCAGCCGGAAGATACTCAGCTGTCCGATGGATCAGCCAAATGAGTTGAGGCTGGAAAAAAAGATGACAGAGAAATTGCAAAATTGCCAGGAGATAAAGGCGTACTGTGGAAATATTCTGTTTTTTGAGGACGGGGATGGCGAGTATGAAGAGTATATTTACCGGTATGACATGGAGTCAGGGAAGATAACAGAGGAACCGGAAGAGAGTCCCTATGCGTATATTGAGGATATCTGCTGATGCCTCCGGGCACTGTCTGGGATCAGCAGTTGTGCGGATTACTGTTGTGCAGGCCGGATGGCCTGTATGGGAAAGGAGAGGACTATGGGAAGGAAATTTTTTTCGCTGGCTTTGACCGCATGTGTTCTATTTTTTTGCGCCTGCGGCGCTGCCGGGACAGAAAGAGGGGATGCCTCCGGCCGCAGGGAGGCGGAGGAGATTGTTTCCTGCGATGGGGCCGGGGCAGAGAGTTCCCTCTGTATGAGTGCGCGCTATGGCAACTCAACGAATTTTTATGGCGTTTTTAATACAGCCGCCGAGCACAGGGGGAATGTAGAGTCCAGGAAAGAGGGGATTCTCCAGTATGACAGGAACGGCCGCCGCTTGCAGGAAATCGAGTTGGAAGGAATCAATGAGATCTATTATGTCGATGATCAGTGGATCTACTGTGACAGTCAAAACAGAAATGTGCTCTGCCGTATTCCTCTCCGGAAAGAAAATGGCTGTGATAAGGTACAGATAGATAAAAAAGAGAAACTGCTATCCGCCAACTTACTTGAGGTACTTTTGTACGTTGGGGAGGAGTATCTGGTTTACTTTGACATGGATGGCTGTTTCCGATATGATTTTGCCTCTGGAGAAAAAGTAAAAGTAAAAGGTAATGTGGATGATGACCACTATATATATGGCCTGGATGGCCTTCTGGTAACATCGGACAAAAGTTTCTACTTTGACACGGAGCGGCAGGAGCTGGCCAGGCTGAATATAAAAGAGAATGAGAAGACACAGATGGCAGCCTGGGATGGGAATTATGCGTACTATATCAGCTATGGGAAAGACCAGTGCGATCTCTGCCGGTGTGACAGGAGAACAGGAGAGACAGAGGTTGTTCTGACAGAGGCAGAGGCGGCAGAAATTCTGCAGACAAAAAAGGGAGAGTCCTGTATGATCCGTGGTGCGTCTGTGTCGGAGGGTAAAGTGTTTGTTAATGCAATTTTTTACAAAGAGGGGAAAGGAGAACAGAATTATGCTGAAAAGCTGATCTGGCGGGACATGAGCAAAGAGGATAGCTGGCACTATGAGGAGTCTCTCTATCAGTTTATGAGTGAAAATTACACCCAGGGACTGGAAAATGAGTACGGAAAAGCGCTCACAGGAGAACTTGGGATTGTGAGATATCCTTATGTCATGATCTCGAATGTGATCAGCATAGAACACTGGGCGATGGCCCCCTACCTGTGCTATAATCTGGAGACAAAAGAGGGCGTGGCCTATACGGGAAACGATGGGTGGTACGATTATTTCTGAGAAGAGATAACAGGCAGAAGCCTTTTAGGGTTTTTCTTTCAGAGGTGTAAAATTCGGTTGAAATCGATTGTCTCATATGGTAGAATATGTTACAGCAAGTACCTATTGACAGGTAGTAGCCTCCCGGATTGTGGTCTGAGAATAGATTACAGTCCGGGAGGTGCGCAGTGTGACAGCTTTGGACAGTTTGATTTCAGGCACCGGGTATTGTTTGGCCATATCCTATGGGGAAAGTTTGTCTGCTGCGTTTCTTGCCTTTCACAATAAAAAGCTGGAGGGGTTTATGTTGAAGGAACAGTTAAAACTTATCATTGATCAGATACCGTTGATAAAGCAGTTGTTTAGATATGATGTATATATTACGGTAATGGACGATGAGGGAATCGTGCAGGCGTTTTCTGTGCCAGATGGGGTGGAGCCGCAGATGAATATCGGTGATCCGTTTTATGACCCGAGTGGAGCGCTTCAGGAGGTGCTGCGGACAGGAAAGGCAAAACACAACCGGCTTCCGAAAGATGTTATGGGAGAGGTGTTTGAGGGGATGCTCGTGCCGATCCGAGAGGGAAATGATGTGGTCGGCTGTATTATTTGTACATACTCTGTGGACAAAGAGGAGGAGGTTGTACAGATTGCAGAGAGATTCCAGAATTCTGTCCGTGAGATTGATACCTCTATCCGGGCGGTCGTCGGCGGCATGGAGGAGTTATTTAAAATGCTCACGGATATGAATGAGGTGACAAACAATGTTGAGGGAGATGTGGATAAAGCCGTCGATGTGGTGGGAAAGATCAGCAGCAACGCATCCCGCTCGAACATTTTAGCTCTCAATGCTTCTATTGAGGCGGCGCGCAGCGGCGAGTACGGGCGGGGATTTGCCGTTGTAGCCAATGAGATGGGAAAACTGGCCAATGACAGCGGCAGTTCGGCGACAGAGATTAAGTCTACGCTGAATACGATCACAGAGCACCTCACGACCATTGTGGCTTCTATCAAGGCAGCCAATGATGTGGCGAGGGAGCATATGGACAACATCAGTGCGATCCAGAACATTTTGGAGGAGACGATCGTGCTCGCAGAAAAGCTGGAGGGAGATGTCAATACTTAATTAGTGAATATGATAGAGCAGATTCAGATACGAAATCCCATTCTTTTTATCCATGGAATGGGATTTCGCGACCGTAAGAGGTTGAATTACTGGG
>CANRMO010000214.1 GCA_947631755.1 uncultured Lachnospiraceae bacterium
GGAAAAGGCAGCGGCGAAAGAGGAAAAGAAGCGGCAGAAAGCGGAGCTGGCGGCCGCTGAGGTGGTGGGAAAGATCAATCCTGTCGGTGCCACGATTGTCATGGTGTTTTTTGGAATGATTTGTATTGCTGTTATACTCGGCACGATGTCCTCCTCGTATTCCCATGCAGTGAAAAGTGCGCAGAAGGAATTTGAGAATAAGGATTACCAGGCCGCGTATGAAGCGGTTGCCGGTGTTGATGTGTCAGATTCCTCAAAAGAGATGAAAGACAAAGTAAGGATTTGTATGCAGATGCAAAAGGAATTGAATTCTTACGATAATTACTATAAAATGCGCATGTATCTGGAGGCGCTGGATTCGCTTATTAAGGGAATCCGTCTGTATGATGCCAATCTCAGCAAGGCAGATGAGTATGAGATTCTGAACCAGTACAATGAACTGGAGGGTAAAATAGCCAGTACCCTGTACAATGAGTTCGGTGTTGGCGAGACAGAGGCGCGGAGTATCATTGAGTCGGAAACTCAGGAGGAGTACACAGCGAAACTGGAAGAGATTATCAAGCGCTGGGAGGCAAAGAGCGCAGAAGATGTGAGATAGTGAGACAGACCATTTAACAGACGCCTGGTTTATTCCCATGGAACAATGAGTCAGTGCTGTCTGTCGGATGGTCTGCTTTGTTTGTTGCCGCGAACAGCAGACTGGGTGTGCGCGTCCGCGCATCTGGAAAATGTATACAGGGGCGATGATTTGTGACAGACAGGATGGAGGATTCAGATGACAGCAATCGTGGACTATGATGCCGGGAATATAAAAAGTGTGGAAAAGGCGCTGCGTTTTATAGGGGAGGAACCGCTGATCACGAGGGACGCGGATCAGATCCGCTCTGCGGAGAGAGTGATTGTCCCCGGCGTTGGCGCTTTTGGAGATGCGATGGGGAAAATGGACCACTTTGGACTGGCAGAGGTGCTCCGGGATGTGGCCGGAAAGGGCGTGCCGATTCTCGGAATCTGTCTCGGTCTGCAGTTGTTTTTTGACCGGAGCGAAGAGGCGGGGCAGGACGTAGAGGGACTGGGAATCCTGCCGGGGGAGATTGTGAAGTTTCCGGAGAGAGATGGGTTTAAAATCCCCCATATGGGCTGGAATTCTATCCAGGTCAACCCGGAATCCCGCCTTCTTGGGGGAATTTCGGATGGCTCTTATGTCTATTTTGTCCACTCCTATTACCTGAGGGCGAAACGGCAGGGAGATGTGGCGGCAACTGCGGATTATATCGTGGAATTTCACGCTGCGGCTGAACATGAAAATGTATTTGCCACCCAGTTTCACCCGGAAAAGAGCGGGGAGACCGGGCTGAAAATACTGAAAAATTTTGTTGCTCTTTCATAATTATAATGCGGAGGAAAATATGTTTACAAAGAGAGTAATTCCCTGTCTGGATGTCAATAAGGGGCGGGTGGTTAAGGGCGTCAATTTTGTGAAGCTGGTGGATGCCGGAGATCCTGTGTCCGTCGGGGCGGCATACGATAAAGCCGGGGCGGATGAGTTGGTATTTCTCGATATTACAGCGTCCAGTGACGCCAGGAATATCAAGGTGAATATGGTGCGCCGGGTTGCGGAGACGGTATTTATCCCGTTTACCGTGGGAGGCGGGATCCGCTCCATTGACGATTTCCGTATGATTCTGCGGGAGGGGGCGGATAAAGTTGCGGTAAACAGTGCGGCCATTCTGAATCCAGAGCTGGTCTCTGATGCCGCGGATAAGTTTGGCACGCAATGTGTTGTTGTCGCCATTGATGCCAAGAGGCGCGCGGATGGCGGGGGCTGGACCATTTACAAAAACGGCGGCCGTGTTGATATGGGGATGGACGCAGTGGAGTGGGCCATGAAAGCGGAGAAACTGGGGGCTGGTGAGATTCTTTTGACTAGTATGGACTGCGACGGGACGAAAGATGGCTATGATATAGAACTGACGCGGACGGTGTCAGAAAATGTAAATATTCCGGTTATCGCGTCGGGCGGCGCCGGGACAGAGGAACATTTTTACGATGCGCTGACAAAAGGGAAAGCAGATGCCGTGTTGGCGGCTTCCCTGTTTCATTTTAAGGAACTTGAGATCATGGAGGTAAAGAACTATCTCCGCGGACGCGGGATCAGTGTGCGGATGTAGGAAGAGAAATGCAGCAGATGAGGCACTTTGGACGGAGGGATGACAGAATGGCAGGATTGACAGGGATGTGGGAGAAAGCTTTGCACGATGAATTTTCAAAAGAGTATTACCGGAAACTTTTTTTGTTTATAAGGGAGGAATACAGCAGAGTGCCGGTATATCCCAAATCTGAGGAGATATTTACGGCGTTTCACCTGACTCCTCTGGATAAGGTCAAAGTGGTAATCATCGGCCAGGACCCTTACCACAATCAGGGCCAGGCTCACGGCCTCTGTTTCTCCGTGAAGCCACAAGTGGAAATACCGCCGTCGCTTGTTAATATTTACCAGGAACTCCACGATGATCTTGGATGTCCGATCCCGGATCACGGCTATCTTGTCTCCTGGGCGGAACAGGGTGTGCTCATGCTGAATACGGTTCTGACTGTTCAGGCCCACAAGCCGATGTCCCATCGGGGGGTGGGATGGGAGGAGTTCACTGACGCCGCTATCGCCGCAGTGAATGAGCAGGACCGGCCGATTGTATTTATGCTGTGGGGAAAACCGGCGCAGGAGAAGGCAAAGATGCTGAATAATCCGAAACATCTGATTTTGAAAGCGCCGCACCCGAGCCCGCTGTCGGCTTACCGCGGCTTTTTTGGCAGCCGGCCTTTCAGCCAGGCAAATGAATTTCTTGAGTCAAACGGCGCAGATCCCATTGACTGGGAAATACCGCCGCTCTCGGAGATGGCTCAGCAGCATTAGAGGACAGGGGGAAATTGTATGGCAGAGATTCTCTGCTCAACCGGGGCGCTGATCGGAAGGCCGAACGGCAGGGATTACCGGCTTCTTTCCGGATTATCTGAAAAACTGTTATGTGACGGATTTGAGTTTATGATGTATGATTCCTGGTATGAGGAGTGGGAGAACATTGCAGCATATTTGCGCGAATCCGGATTTTATATCCCGGTTGTGCACTGTGAAAAGCATATTGGGGAAGCAGTGAGCAGGGGGGACGGGGAAACTGCCGCCGCTCTCTTTAGGACTAATTGCAGGCTGGCAGAAAAGATTGGGGCAGAAAAAATGGTCATACATCTGTGGGACGGCCAGTATTCTGACCGGACGTTTGAAAATAACCGCAGGGCATATCCGGCTCTTTTGTCTGTCGCAAAAGATTACGGCCTGGATCTCCTGGTCGAAAATGTGGTGTGCAACTGTGAAGACCCTATGACACACTGGTGTGATCTGCGGGAGTGTTACCCGGATGTCCATTTTGTCTTTGACACGAAAATGGCGGCCTTTCACGGCCAGCTAGAACTCTTATATCAGAAAGATTATGAATTTTTGTGGCGCGAGGGACATATAAGGCACTATCACGTCAATGATTACGGGGGTGGATTTATGGAATGGGAAAAGCTTCGCACCCTGCCTGTCGGTGCAGGCGGCATTGATTTTGCCACATTTTTTGATTTTGTCCGGCGTACAGGATATGACGGCACGTTTACCGTGGAGGCTACTGCTTTCCGGCAGGATGGAACCGTGGACTGCAACATGCTGAATGCATGTTTCCGGGAGATTTCCCATGGTATCGGAATTGCATGAACTGTCTGAAAAAGTGAATCCAACCGTCTTGAGACAGGTGACGCCTTGCGTTAAAGTCTCTCGCTGATTGGATTCACTTTTCTTTGCGCGAAGGCAAAGTGAGGAAATGTCTGTGCTTGCACAAGACGATCCGAGCGCCAATGCCAACTACGTTGGCTA
>CANRMO010000215.1 GCA_947631755.1 uncultured Lachnospiraceae bacterium
ACGTTTTTACCAGAAGATTACAGATATCTATGCGACAGCAGTAGACTATTCGCTTGACAGTCAGATAACGAGAGATTTTTTTGCTACGGTTCAGAATAAAATGCATTATGCGGTTCATGGAAATACTGCAGCAGAGGTGATAGTAGAGAGGGCTCAACCCTCATAATGCAGGTTATGTCTTAAACAGAATGCAAGGATCTGCTGTTTTATCTTCTTCAGGGCAAGTTTATGGTCCGTCCTCATGCGGATGTACTCCTTCCACTGCTGTCAGGAACAAAGACATCATAATATGTATGCAGAAGTAATTTCAACCTGTGCAGAGGTAACTTCTATCAGGAAAATAGACGGTAGAATTTACTTTTGCAATTTAGGGAAAATATCAAATTAGCAAGAGAATATAGACTTATGGGCTGTTATATGGTAATATATAAGTTACTGTATTAGGGCTTCTTTGTTGAAAGGAGTTATAAAATATGGGTAAAGACTTAAAAGGGAAGGAGTTGGGTGTCGGAATAACTCAACAGAAAAATGGGCTATATTCGGCAAGGTTTGTAGATAAATTTGGTAAACGCAGACAAAAACGATTCAAAAAGTTACAGGAATGCAGACAGTGGATTGCAGATGCAACCTATGTAGATGAACATAGCAGCATCCTACAGTCGACAGACATAATTGTAGACGCATGGTTTGAATATTGGATTGATATCAAGAAAAAGACAGTAGGACCTAACACGGTTAGAAATTACACAGAAAGATACAATCGGAATATTAAAAAAATCATTGGGAAAATGCTGCTGTCAGAGGTAAAACCTTTACATTGCCAGAAGATTTTCAGTGATATGGCTGATGAAGATTACCGGACAACCACAATCTATCAGACGAGGATTGCGTTATTCAATATGCTGGAGTTTGCCAAAGAAAATGATGTGATTCGTTATAATCCATGTAAGAAATCCGTTAAGAGCGACATGGGGAAACCTTCGCAGAAAAAGGAGGCACTGACGGTAGATATACAAAAGGTGTTTTTGGAGTATGCGAACGGTCAAAGTTATGAGAATCAGTATCGTTTTATTTTACAGACAGGTTTACGGACCGGTGAATTGGTTGCCTTAAAGTGGGAAGATATAGATTTCCAAAATAAGACACTGAAGATCAGGCGGTCTATGGAGTACAGATATTCGGTAGGTGAATGGAGAATTGGGGAACCGAAAAGTAAGTCGGGTTACAGGACAATTCCCTTGACAGAAGAAGCTATCGGCATATTGAAACGCCAGAAAGAGAAAAATAGGAAAATCAAAATAATTCCAATGGAATGGAGTGCGTTTGTGTTTTTGTGCAGGAAAGGCACACCAATCAAGAATAGTACATATGATGCGGCTCTGTCTAAGATTTGTGATAAGGCACAGATTCCGAGGTTTTCCATGCATGTTCTGCGTCATACATTTGCGACAAGGTGTATCGAAGATGGTATGAAGCCAAAGACGCTGCAGATTATTTTGGGACACTCAAATATTGGAATTACCATGAATTTATATGTTCACACTACCGAGGAGGAAAAGCTAAAAGAAATCGAATTGGTAGCGGATGCCCTTAATGTAGTATAAAAATGGTGCACCTGTAGGTGAGGGTATGTCAGAAAAGCCGTAAAATAAAGGAATTTCAGGAGGAATATACAAAAATGAAACTAGGAATCGTCGGTCTCCCCAACGTGGGAAAGAGTACATTATTCAATTCATTGACGAAAGCCGGGGCGGAGTCAGCCAACTATCCGTTCTGCACTATTGACCCGAATGTTGGTGTGGTTCCGGTGCCGGATGAGAGGCTGGATGTGCTGACAAAGATGCACGGATCCAAAAAGACAGTACCCGCTGTCATAGAATTTGTCGATATTGCGGGACTGGTCAAGGGGGCTTCCAAGGGAGAGGGGCTCGGTAATCAGTTTCTGGCCAATATCCGTGAGGTGGATGCCATTGTGCATGTTGTACGCTGCTTTGAGGACAGCAATATCGTCCACGTGGACGGTTCGATCGATCCTCTCCGCGACATTGAGACGATCAACCTTGAGCTTATCTTCTCGGATGTGGAAATACTGGAGAGAAGGATCGCCAAGGTTTCCAGAGGGGCAAATAATGACAAAAAGCTGGCGAAAGAAGTAGAGATGGTAAAGCGATTAAAAGCGCATCTGGAAGAGGGCAATCTTGCAAAGAATTTTGTGCTTAATAATGAGGATGAAGAGGAGTGGTTCCGCGGCTACAACCTCCTTACGGCAAAACCAGTGATCTATGCGGCGAATGTGGCGGAAGATGAGCTGGCTGAGGACGCGGCTGCCAATGAATATGTCGCCCAGGTGAGGGAGTTTGCCGGGAAAGAAAATTCGGAGGTGTTTGTGATCTGTGCCCAGATTGAACAGGAGATAGCGGAGCTGGATGAAGAAGAGAAAAAGATGTTTCTGGAGGATCTCGGCCTTACGGAGTCCGGCCTTGAGAAATTGATCCGGGCGAGCTACCGCATTCTCGGGCTGATCAGTTTTCTCACGACAGGGCCGGATGAGACAAGGGCCTGGACGATCACGGAAGGGACAAAGGCGCCTCAGGCGGCCGGGAAGATCCACACAGATTTTGAGCGGGGCTTTATCCGCGCTGAGGTAGTAGCCTATGACAATCTTGTGAAGTACGGCGGTTACAATGGCGCAAAAGAAAAGGGACTCGTCCGCTCTGAGGGAAAAGAGTATGTAGTCCAGGATGGAGACGTTGTATTGTTCCGTTTTAACGTGTGACAGAAGAACAGAATGGAGATAAATTATGAGGGAAGCAGATGTAGCATTTCCCAATCTGGGAATCTATTTTTCACATTTGCCAAAGACAATTGAACTGGGGGGATCGTTCAGTATAGCGTACTACGGCATTATCATTGCCCTGGGAATGTTAGCTGGGTTGCTGCTGGCGAGATGGCAGGCAAAGAGGACGGGACAGGATCCGGAGATTTATATGGATTATGCAGTTTTTGGCATTGTTTTTGCCGTCATCGGAGCCAGGATTTACTATGTGATATTTAGCTGGGATGCCTACAAGGATGATCTTGTGCAGATTTTTAATATCCGGGGCGGCGGCCTTGCGATTTATGGCGGCGTGATCGGCGCAGTTCTGACGGCTGTTGTTTTTTGCCGGATTAAAAAGTATAAGTTCTCCCTGTTTGCTGACACGGCGGTGGTAGGGCTGATCGCCGGCCAGATCATCGGACGGTACGGGAACTTTATGAACCGGGAGGCTTTTGGTGAATATACCAATTCATTATTTGCCATGCGGCTGAAAGTGAGCGACGTGGCCGTGTCGAACATCACACAGGCGATGCGGGAGCACATACAGGAGATAAATGGTACGGAGTATATCCAAGTTCACCCGACGTTTTTATATGAATCTGTGTGGAACATTGCGGTGCTTATCCTTATGCTGCTTTACACAAAACATAAAAAATTTGACGGCGAAGTGTTTCTGATCTATCTTGTCGGATATGGTATCGGAAGATTCTGGATTGAAGGCCTGAGGACGGATCAGCTGCAGATCGGCTCTACGTGGATTGCGGTGTCCCAGGTGCTCTCCGCCGCTCTTGTTGTGGCAGGTGTTAGTTACTGGATATGCCGGCGGGTGCTGATACATCGGCGTGACAAGAAATAACTGGCAATTTATTACTTATTATGGTATAATAATTCAACGGCAAAAAAGAGAAAGTGAGGGATCCGACATGTCATTTTTTGATGATCTTGGAAGGGTGATTTCCCAGACCGGCCAGGAGGCTGTGAAACAGGGAAAGTCAATGGCCAATGTGGCGAAGCAGAAAAGCAATATCAGTGCGCTGCAGAGCAAGGTGAAAGACTTGTATTCCCAGATTGGTGAGATGTACTA
>CANRMO010000216.1 GCA_947631755.1 uncultured Lachnospiraceae bacterium
TACAGAGAGCTCTGGATGCATGCAACAACGCGGCTCTCCGCTTTGTTACATGGAATATGGGCGAGGGCGTGAAAGAGCAGATCACGCCAGTGAATATCGCGAAATGGATTTCTTATGAGGACGGAAAGATAATTTATGACAACAAGGCTATTGAGAATTGGGTGGAGAATTTCTGCCTGAAATACAAGACTGTGGGAAAGACGAGGACGATCAAATCCCACAATGGGAAAAATGTTAAGATCTACGGCGGCGACTACGGGTGGCAGATGAATTATGAAAAGACAGTAAAACAGGCAAAAGCGGCGCTGAAAAAAAAGATAGACAGCAGCCTGACACAGAATTATATCAACGATCCCAGCGATGAGAACAAGAAAGCTCTGAACATAAAGAAAAAAGTGTTATATCTGAATACCGCTTTTAAAAAAGATTATGAAAATTTTGCGGTTGACTGGGATACGAAAAATTATACAGAGGTCTCGCTCAGTGAACAGATGGTATATGTTTTCCGCAAGGGAAAGGTTGCATTTAAGTGCCACTGCATAACGGGGCGGCCGGTGGAGGGGAGGCGGACGCCGACGGGGGCATATTTTATCAAGGAGCACCGGGAAGCATATACGCTGACCGGGGCGGACTACCGGACTCCCGTCACGAACTGGGTCCGGATCACATGGACCGGCACTGGATTTCACCCGGCCACCTGGCAGCCGTGGTCGCGGTGGACAAAGGATCTGTACAAGACAATAGGTTCTCACGGCTGTGTCAATCTTGAACCGGCGGATGCCAGAAAAATTTACAAGATGACCAGCTATCGGGAAGCAGTGTTTATTCATTAAATAAATATATAAATAAGGAGGAACAGTGAATGATGAAGAAGATTTTTTCTGTCTGGGTTTCTGCCTGCGTGATCTGTCTGTTACTGGCAGTGATGACAGTCAGCGCCAACGTGGCAGAAGTGTCTGCGCAGGAAGCTGAGGCGGAAAAGGAGGAGGTTCTGAGTGATTCTTCTGAGGCCGGCGGCGTCTCGGTAAAGACGTCGGCAGACAAGAGGAATTACAAGGAGGGTGATGTCGCCAAGCTCACGGTCTCGGTGACAAATAACAACGAGTATGCCATGTCGAATGTGAAAGTGGATTATCTTCTCCCGGCGGGATATTCGGTGACTTCCGGAAAACTCAACCAGGAAGTGGGTTCATTGGCTGCCGGCGAGACAAAGGAATTTCAGGTGTCTGCCACTGTTGCGGCGAACCCCAGCGGGGAAGTGGTCATGTCCAGCTATTTTTCACCGGTTGTGATCGCCCTGATTGTCATAGTTGCGATTGCTGTGATCCTGCTTGTTGTGTTCCTTGTGAAAAAGGGCGCATCAGGGAAAGAGATGGCAAAGAAAGGTGCTTCGGTCTTTTTGATTTTCGCCTTTCTTGGGTCTGCTCTGTCCTCTGCGGCGGCACCGGCGGCCGAAGTACAGGCCGAGACGGACAGTGTGACAGGGGGTGCAGTGGATACAAAAGAGACGGCCGGAGCAGTGAAGAACGAAGATTATCAGCGTGTCTCCGTGCACGATCCGTCTATCGTCAAAGATCCGGAATCTGGCATGTATTATGTGTTTGGTTCGCATCGTGCATTTGCGAAATCAAAGGATCTGCTCTACTGGGAGAGATTTTCTAATAATGTATGTACGGATTATAATGAATTGTTTGCTGAGCCGTGGGCTCATGCCAAGGCAGCTACCCCGAACGGAAATCTGAACGGTTTTATGTGGGCGCCGGACGTGATCTGGAATGATACGATGAAAAAATGGTGCATGTATATGAGTATTGATGGGGATAACTGGTGTTCTTCTATCTGCCTTCTGACGGCGGACAAGATCGAGGGGCCGTATGAATACAAAGGGATCGTTGTGTATTCCGGTTTCAACAACCCGAAAACGCCGCCGGATCTTGAGAAGACAGATCTTTATAAAGTCCTTGATAAAGATGAGGATCTCAGCAGATACGCCAATACATCTGACTGCTGTATCAATGCCATTGATCCGAGCGTCAAATATGATGAAAATGGTGATCTGTGGATGTCCTACGGTTCCTGGTCGGCGGGTATCTTTATGCTGAAACTGGACAAAAATACCGGGCTCCGCGACTACGATATGAAATATGAGACAAAACGGGATGTGTCGGATGCCTATCTGGGGTACAAAATTGCCGGGGGATATTATAACTCCGGTGAGGCGAGTTATCTGATGAAAGCGGGGGATTATTGGTATCTGTTTATGTCCTATGCGGGATTGAATGCGGTTGAGGGATACCAGATGCGCATATACCGCTCAAAGAATATCACCGGGCCGTATGTGGACCAGAATGGCGAGTCGCCAATCTGCAAGAGGGCACAGGATATGAAAAAGACGAATCTGGGCGTGAAAATTTTCGGCAGCTACCAGATGTCGGGACTGGATAAGGTACAAGTGGCCCAGGGACATAACTCGGCGATTGTGGATGATGACGGCAAGATCTATCTTGTCTATCACACACGTTTCCAGTCTAACGACGGCAAAAATCAGATGCATCAGGTGCGTGTCCACCAGATGTTTATCAATGAGGACGGATGGCTGATTGCGGCGCCGTATGAGTATTCTGGGGAGACGCTTCCAGAGTCTGCCTATTCCGCTGATGAGGTGAGCGGTGAATACGATTTTATTTATCATGAGCCGACGGCCTCTTACAATGTTATTACCAATAAGCAGTATGGCATCATTGGCGGCGAGGAGGAGACGACGAAAGAGATTGAGCTGCAGAAAGACGTGGCGGTCAGCCACCGCGTATCCAGTATCAAGTTTAAAGTCTCTTATTCCCATAAAGGATCGGCGAAAGTTACTGTGAAACCCGACGGAACGGTGTCCGGAGACTACAGCGGCACATGGAAATTTACAAAGGGTGCCAATGTGGAGATGGTGCTTGATGGCGTGACCTATAAAGGTGTGTTTTTAAAACAGCAGGATGAATCCGCAGACCGCAAGATGCGCATGACATTCTCACTTCTCGGCAATAATGTAACAGTATGGGGCGTTGCCTCAGATGGCGATACAGCGGCGGCTGGCAGTGATGCCGGAAATTCGGGCCAGTAAAAAGCCGGGGGTTGACAGAATCAGAGATATGTGTTAAATTAAGGTTGGTTAGGAAAGCCTAACTAAAAACATACTGTGTATACAATAAGGAAAATGGCCGGAACAATCTCATTCAACGAGGATTCTGGCTGTTTTCTTATTTTGACCAGGAGGATTTATATTTATGGAAAAAAAAGAGCGGATCCAGTTATCGGACCATTTTACGTACAAAAAACTGATCCGGTTTGTTCTGCCATCTATTGTGATGATGGTCTTTACGTCCATATATGGTGTAGTGGATGGGTTTTTTGTGTCAAATTTTGCGGGAAAGACTGCCTTTGCGGCAGTGAATCTCATCATGCCTGTCCCCATGCTGTTAGGAGCTCTCGGCTTTATGCTGGGGACAGGAGGCAGCGCGATTGTGGCAAAGACGCTGGGAGAGGGGAAAAAAGAGCGCGCGAACCAGTATTTTTCAATGATGGTCGCTGTAAGTTTTGCCGGTGCGGTAGTTCTCTCTCTTCTCGGATTTATCTTTATGCGCCCTTTGGCAGTGCTTCTTGGGGCAGACGGGGAAATGCTCGGGTACTGCACAGTATACGGCAGGATTCTTCTCGTCTCCCTGCCCTTTTTTAACCTGCAGAATATTTTCCAGAGTTTTCTTGTGACGGCAGAACAGCCGGATCTCGGATTGAAGATCACGGTGCTGGCGGGGGTGACAAATATCTTTCTGGACCTGTTATTTGTGGGAGTTTTCAAGTTTGGCATCGTGG
>CANRMO010000217.1 GCA_947631755.1 uncultured Lachnospiraceae bacterium
CAGAGCGGATGCCAATGCTGAACTGATACTCAATATGTACCGAAAAGGTTATGCTTTAGAGCAGATTGCGGATGTGACTGAAAAGGATATTGATGAAATCAAAACAATCCTTGATGAAAAAGAGTTTATGCCAGTTTAAAAATGTCTGGTAAATGCAGGTACAAGTAAGGAAATGGGGACGGCCAGGGTTGTCCGATTTTTCAAGATCCCATGGAAAGAGATTAAGATAGATTATTGGAAGACAGGGAAAGTGACGATTTTGGCGTCGCTTTTTTTGTGTGACCTATTGAAATAAATGTATTTAAAAATTCACTGTACTTTATTTCATTCTGGGTGTAAAATTAAGATACATATAATTTATTGAGGAGGTAAGGTCATGAGGGGTACGGATAAGGGAAAATCGAGAGCTAAAAGCCTTGCGGTCACATTGGTAGTATTTGTGATTAGTATTCTTTTGGCTGCTGTGGCCGTTTTAGGGTTTGTAGGGGTTAACCTGTTAAAGCAGTCTATGAAGCAGTCAGATGATAATTATGAGAATGCCTGTGTGGACGGATATAAGACAGAGATTAAATCAGAGATACAGTCAGCAATCGCTGTGATTCAGGGATTTTATGACCAGAGCCAGAGTGGCAGCATGACAGAGGATGAGGCAAAGAAGCAGGCAAAGGAAGCAATCCGTGTCATGCGCTACCGGGATGATGGATCTGGATATATGTGGATTGATGATACAGATTATACGCTTGTGATGCACCCGATTCTTCCAGAACAGGAGGGGAATAACCGGCATGACCTGACGGACCAGAATGGCGTAAAAATTATCCAGAATATCATGAGATCAGCAGAACAGGGCGGAGGGTACAATGAGTTTTATTTTACGAAAGCTGACGGTGTGACAGTTGCGCCAAAGCTGGCCTATTCGGAGGCTTTTGAACCATGGGGCTGGGTGGTCACCACCGGCAACTATATGGATGATATGGAGGCGGAAATTGCCAGGACGGAAACGGCTATGAATAAAAACTTTGGCAGAATGATCCGCGTTTTTGTTATAGTTGGTGTGATTCTTACCATTATCGGGCTTTCGATTGCGGCATGGTTTGGAAAACGTCTGGCACTTGGCATCCAGAAGGTGGAACGTGCATTGCAGAAAACAGCAAACGGGGATTTGTCCTACTCTGTGGACAGCAAACTCCTATCGCGTAAGGATGAAATTGGGAAGATTGCCAGATCGTTAGAGAGTGTGAAGGATTCCCTGGCTGATATGATTGGAAATGTCAAGGATACAGGAGCGAACCTGAAAGACAGCAGTGATCAGTTTCAGGACAAATTTAGCAGTATTTCAGACAGCATACGGAATGTGAACAGTGTGATTGGGGATTTGGCCAATGGAGCTGCTTCTCAGGCACAGGATACAGAGACCGTTAATATGAAGATTGGAGAATTGGGTGGCGTGATCGAGGTGGAGAAACAGGATGTTACCACACTGGGAAGCTCTGTTTCTTCTATGATGAAATATTCGGGGGAGGCTTCTGATAGTATTGAAAGGCTTTTTAGGATTACGGAGAATACGACGAATGCGATAAATGCCGTTACAGAGCAGACAAACCGCAACAGCCAGTCGGCAGAAGATATCAATAAAGTTATCGCGATGATTAAGGATATTGCAGACCAGACAAACCTTTTGTCACTGAACGCTTCGATTGAGGCGGCAAGAGCAGGTGAAGCCGGCAAAGGCTTTAATGTGGTTGCAGAGGAGATACGTAATCTGGCAGAGGAATCTTCCCAGAATGCTGAGGAAATTGAACAGATTGTACAGAGGTTGATTGACAATGTACGGGATTCTGTTATCGAGATGGAGGAAGTAAATAAGAATGTAGATGAGCAGAGCCAGCAGTTAGATGTGACTCATGAGTCTTTTAGCAAGCTCTATACTGAGATTAAAAATGTGGAAAATGTTGCAGATGAAATCAATAAACAGACGGATGTGCTTGATTCCCTGAAAAATGTTGTGTCAGATGCGGTAAACAGCCTGGCGAGTGTTGTGGAAGAAAACGCAGCTTCCATGGAGGAGACAAGCGCCAGCATGCAGGTTCTTTCACAGACAGTAGAAGAGTGCTCAAGTAATACACAGCAGTTGATGGAGCTGAGCAGGCAGCAGAACGAGGAGACGCAGAAATTTACACTGGAGTGATTTTAAGCCGGGGCTTCCTTAACGGGGAACAGTATGGTCATTTTTCCAATACAGTTTGTTGTACCTGTTCTAAAAAGTATTCTGCGGCTTTGGAGAATACCTGGTACTTCTTCCACACAAGAGACATTCCCAGTTTGGGGAAGGCCGGCAATGGACGAAAACATAAGTCGCTGCCTTCGGTGTTTATTATTTTATCCAAAACAAGGACATATCCCATGCCCATTTTTGCCATAACGGAAGCATTGTAGGCGAGATTATAAGTTGCTATAATATTTAATTCATTGATATTTCTTTTCATATTCTTATAAAATTGTGGAGAATCAAGGACAGCATGGGAAACGATAAGCGGCTGATCCCACAGGTCTTTTGGTTCAACGGTTTCATTTGCGGCAAGAGGGGCGTCCTTATGCATCAGGACGCCCCATTCATCCTGCCAGGGCAGATTAAGGAAATCGTATTTGGACTGGTTAATTTCCCCCATAAGGAGGCAAAAATCAAAAAGCCCGGAGTCCAGACGCGGGAGCAGGTCGTCAGAATTTCCGCTGACCACATGGAGATGCACATCCGGATATTTGTCACGGATGCTTTGTATAATTGCTATAATGTGGCTCATGGTGTCGGTCTCTCCGGCACCGATATAGATTTCTCCGGAGATTATTGCATCGGACTGGAGCATTTCGTTTTTTGTTCGTTCGGCCAGGTCAATGATTTCCTGTGCCCTTTTCCGAAGGAGTATTCCATCTTCTGTCAGGGATATTTTCCGGTTACGTTTTCCACGGGTAAATAATGGTTTTCCAAATTCATTTTCTAAATCCTGCAGCTGGCGGGACAGTGTGGGCTGAGTAATGTTTAAATAGTCGGCGGCAGCCATAATGCTCTGTTCTCTTGCCACAGCCAGGAAATATTCTAAAACACGTAATTCCATTGTATTATTATTTCCCTTCGTTTTCTTAATATAAAATTATAGGCTGGAAATCTATGCCTGTCAAGCATGAAAAAACCAACTTTTTAAGTATTTGTATGTTTATCAGGAATGGATTATGATATAAACAGATAGAAAAACAAGGAGGGAAACGCATGATAAGGAATCCGGGAAAAAGAATGTTGGCGGCTGTATTGTTGTTTACTATATTTTTTTCGGGATGTGGGAGTCCGGGAGAGCAGGAAGAAACTATAGATCCTTCTTCCGGTGATGTGGCATCGCAAGAAGGCGGATCAGAGGATATGGTTACGCTGTCGGAGGATGTAACAGAGCTGGAGAATGGTTTGTGCGCAGTAAGATTTGAGGGGAATGACGGTTTTGAGAAGTTTCTGGAACAAGGCGGGGCATCCTCGGACACGGAAGTGGTTAAGTATCTGACCGGAAGTATGATTTCCGGGGTGAAAGACATGACTTTTCATGGCAATCCCTTTGGCTGCAGTGCATTTCAGGCAGAAAGCGGAAAAGGAAACTTTCTTTTCGGACGAAATTTTGACTGGATGGCGTGTGAGGCATGGATCGTCAGTTCCAAACCGGAAACAGGATATGCGTCTATCTCCACAGTCAATATGGATTTTATCGGAAGCGTGACGTCGAAACTGCCAGACAGCGCCAGAACGATAGCAGCATTGTATGCGCCCCTGGACGGGATGAATGAAAAAGGACTGTGTGTATCTGTCAA
>CANRMO010000218.1 GCA_947631755.1 uncultured Lachnospiraceae bacterium
TGATAGAAGATCGTGCAGAGATTGCACAGGACTGTGATAAGACAGATCTCACCACAACCACAGCGGTGCGGCTCTTACTGAATCAGGCAGCCGATGTGGAGGAAGCGCTGGAGCTATTGCAGCAGTATGACTTGCATTCCTCCATGGGCATGATGGTTCACTTTGCCCTGGCGGACCGGACAGGAAAATGTGTGGCGGTGGAGTATGTGAATGATGAAATGACAGTGACGGATTCTCCTGTGGTGACGAATTTTTATCTGGCGGAGGGGGAGAAACAAGGGGTTGGCACGGAACAGTCCCATGAGCGCTATGAAACATTGACGAAACTGCTTCAGGAAAAGAACGGATTTGACAGCGGTGATATGCGGGACGCCTTAGACAGTGTGGGAAAACATAATTTTAATGATGGTGCCACGACGGAATGGAGTATTGTCATGGATCAGAGCAGGAATCGGCTGACCTACTATCACAGAGAGAATTATGAAAAGGCATATACCTTTGAAATAGAAAGAAACAGTTAATTGTGAATATGGAGGGATGCGAAATGAGAGAATTGATTGAAAACAGACAATTTGATGAGGAGAGGGCACTGTATTTTTCACAGAATATGGATATTAAAAACTGCGTGTTCGCGGGACCGGCAGACGGCGAGTCCGTCTTAAAGGAGTCCCGGGATATTGTGTTGACAGACTGTGATTTTTCTCTGCGTTATCCCCTGTGGCATGTCAGGGGCTTTGGGATGAATCAGTGTAAAATGGATGCTAAGACCAGGGCAGCCATCTGGTATGCAGAACGCGGCGCAATTACGGATAGTGTTCTCGGTGGCATTAAGGCAGTCAGGGAATGCCATGATATTAAGCTGTCAGGCTGTCAGGTAACATCGCAGGAGTTTGGCTGGAAGAGCAGTGACATTATTCTGGAAGATACGGAGATAGAATCTGAGTACATTTTTATGGACAGTAAAAACGTAAAACTGAGAAATGTAAGGATGAAAGGAAAATATTCTTTCCAGTATATGGAGAATCTGGAGATTGCAGATTCTGTACTGGATACAAAGGATGCGTTCTGGCACAGTAAAAATGTGACTGTGAGAAACAGCGTGCTGAAAGGGGAGTACCTGGCATGGTTTTCCGATGGGCTGACATTGATTGACTGTGAGATTACCGGTACGCAGCCGTTCTGCTATTGCAGTAATCTGAAACTGATCAACTGCACTATGAAAGAGACAGACCTTGCCTTTGAATATTCTGATGTGGAGGCAGATGTGAGGGGGCATATCCTTTCTGTCAAGAATCCGAAATCAGGAAAGATCGTGGCGGACAGCGTGGGGGAGATTATCCATGAAAATCCGGTTATGGAATGTGTGGGAGAAGTAGAGATCCGCAGCAGGAAAGAACAAAAGGCATGTTAGGGAGGGAGAAATGGTAACAGCGAGAACAGAGCAGGGAACGATTGAGAATTTAAGGGATGCAGGCTGTGATGAAAAGACGATTCAGGAGTTCATTCTTGCTGACAAGCGGGGGGATGAAGCGATGGAACAGAGCATTCTGGACAGACACAGGGCAGGGTTAGTGCATACGTTGAACGCGGTCAAGAAAAACATTGACTGTCTGGACTATCTGGCATATCAGTTAAAGAAAGAGATGAATGGATGAGTTGGGAGGCCTGTGTGGATATGGAAAAGAACGTGGTATTATCGGGAAAGGGAATCTATAAAAATTTTGGAGAAACCCAGGTTTTGAAAAATATTTCCCTGGATATCTCCGAAGGGGATTTTACGGTTATCATGGGATCCTCCGGCTCTGGGAAATCCACCTTTCTCTATGCCTTGAGCGGTATGGATCAGGTAAGCGGTGGAACGGTCTCCTACCGGGGGAAGGATGTGACAGGCTGCAGGGAAAAAGAAATGAGCAGGCTGCGGGCAGAGGAGTACAGTTTTGTGTTCCAGGGGGCACATCTGGCGGGAAATTTGACTTTATATGAAAATATTTTGATGGGAGCTTTTGTCAACACGAAATATTCGGAGAAAGAGTCCAGGGATTATGCAGATACATTGATGGAGCGCATGAATCTGTCCGAAGTAAAGGACAGGCTGCCATCAGAGGTGTCCGGCGGAGAGGCGCAGCGGGCGGCAGTGGCAAGGGCGGTCGTATCAAGGCCGGAGCTGCTTTTTGCGGATGAGCCGACCGGCGCCTTAAATAAGGCTAATTCAGAGGAAGTCCTGAATCTTTTTTCCGACCTGAACGCGGAGGGGCAGACCATTCTTCTTGTTACCCATGACCGGAATGCCGCCCTGCGGGGCAAGCGGATTCTCTATCTGGAAGATGGAAATATCACAGGGGAATTGTCTCTTTTGCCGGAGCAGGACGAAGCGGAGCGCAAGAAAAGGCTTTCCCGGTGGCTTGGAACGATGAATTGGTAAAAAGACCTGGCGTTTTACGCAGCAAAGGAGTTTCAAATGGGGAACTACAAAATTCTTTTCCACAGGGCGGTTGGAAAGCAAAAGAAAAGTATTGCAGGCATTGCCTTTTTAATGTTCGCGGCGGCGGTATGTCTGTTTACTTCCCTGATTTTGTCTGAGAGTGGGACGGCGTCTGTTACACAGGAGATGGAACGCCTGGGGTTTGGGACGTTTACCGTCTGGGTGGGCGGGGATGGGGAGACGGCTGCGGGGGAAATCAGGTCCCTGCCAGATGTGGAAAAGGTCATTGTCCAGCCGCTTATTTTTGCGGGTTACGAGATCAACGGAAAACATTCGGATGATGAGGGGCAGCTTCTTGTGCCGGGCGATCCCGTTTCGTACCATTTTATCTCTGAGAGAGGGGAAAGCGTGGATGGCCAGGCAGTTGAAAAGGGAACTATTTATATTTCTCCGGCTATGAAGTCTGGTTTTGATGTAAAAACCGGAGACAGAATACGTTTTGAATTTTCCCGCGCAGGGGAAAAGAAGACAAAGGAATTTACTGTGGCGGGATTTTTTGCAGACGGGTTTATGGGAAGCTCTATGATTGACATGAAAAGTTTTCTCATATCCGGGGAGGACCGGGAAGAATGCCTGGAGATCCTGTCCGGGGCGGCGGAATATGACCGCCTGGGGGAGACGGGGGCGATGCTTCACGTGTTCCAAAAAGAGGACAGCGAAAAGACAGTTTCTGATTTCCAAAAACAGATTCTGACAGAAACAAAACTCCCTCTGTACACAAAGTTTACTTATGGGTTTTCTACGATTGCCTCTTATATGCTTCTGCTCCAAAATATACTGACCGGTTTTTTGCTGGCGTTTTCCGGCGTGCTGCTTTTTGTTACGCTGCTGGTCATCAGCCACAGCTTGTCGTCGGTGATTGAGCAGGACAGGGGAGACATTGCGGCGTTTAAGATGATCGGCCTGTCCGGGAATCAAATCCGGGCGGTCTATCTGGTGGTATATGGAGGGGCATTGCTGGCTGGCGTTTTGGCGGGTCTTATAGTGTCCGTCCTGTTGACAGGTGTGCTGGCAAAGGCGCTGGTCTCTTCGACAGGGATGCTGGCCCATCTGCATGTGCCAATTGTGCCAGTGGTCATGTTTTTGTCCGGTCTGTTGGCGGCATTTGCCCTCTTTCTTTTGATACAGACGGCGGGGATCATAAAAATAACCCCGATGCAGGCGGTGCGGGAAACAGGGAGTGGCAGGCGTGTTCTATCACGATTTCATAAAAAAAGACTCCCTCTCTGGCTTGCCCTGCGGGAAGTTCTTGCCGGAAAGAAACGCTATGCAGGGATCTTTTTCATATCCTTTGTGCTGGTGGTGTTCTTAGGGATCGTGGACAGGATGGCGGGCTGGGTTGGCATGGAGG
>CANRMO010000219.1 GCA_947631755.1 uncultured Lachnospiraceae bacterium
CCTTTGAGGTTTTCAAATCCCGCCGCCTTTGCCTCCTCGACAAATTTAGCATCCAAATCTTTATTTCCGGTCACAAACGGCACATTCATCAGGGAGCGGTCCTCTTTGCGCACAGTTCCCTTAAAGAGCTCAGAAGAATCCAGGAAGTCATAGAGAATAGCCGCTTTTTCGATATTTCTCTTCTGGATTTCTTTCAGTCCGCCCATATTTTTCAGCCACTTAAATACTTTGCCGCAGATATAGATGCCATAGGCAGGCGGCGTATTGTACAGGGACTGTGCGTCCGCATGGGTCTTGTACTGGAGCATCGTCGGGACTTTCTCATCCACCTCATCGGGGATGAGATCCTCGCGGATGATCACGATGACAACCCCAGCCGGGCCGATATTCTTCTGCACACCGCCGTAGATCACGCCGTACTTTGAGACATCCACTGGCTCCGAGAGGAAACAGGAAGACACATCCGCCACGAGAGTCTTTCCTTTCGTATTCGGCAGCGTCTTAAATTTCGTGCCATAGATTGTATTGTTCTCACAGATGTAAACATAGTCTGCGTCCTCGTCAATCGGAAGATCGGAGCAGTCCGGTATATAGGAAAATGTCTCATCCTCAGAAGAGGCAATCTTCACTGCCTTTCCGTATTTGCACGCTTCTGTATATGCTTTCTTTGCCCACTGGCCGGTCACAATATAATCCGCCACTCCGTTTTTCATAAGGTTCATAGGGATCATAGCAAACTGCTGTGAGGCTCCGCCCTGCAGAAACAGTACCTTATAATTGTCCGGGATCTCCATCAGATCCCTCAGATCCTGCTCTGCCTCTTTGATGATTGTGTCGTACGCCTTGGAGCGGTGGCTCATTTCCATAACGGACATCCCCGTCCCCCTGTAATCCAACATCTCATCTGCTGCCTCTCTCAATACCTCTTCCGGCAAAACCGCCGGACCTGCTGAAAAATTATACACTCTGGCCACTGTATTGTCCTCCTTATATCCAAGGCTTTATAAGCCTTTAGTATATTGTATATTGTATGTTTTAATTTTTAATACGGTTCTCCTGATCCTTCTCGTCAAAGGATTCTTCAATCGCCGCTCCCGGCGCCACCATCGGCCACACTTTGTCATCGTGGTCGATCACTACTTCGATCACCGCCGGTTCTCCGGCTTCCATCGCTGCCTTAAGCGCCCCGTCAAACTCCTCTTTTTTTGTGACGCGAACCGCCCTCGCCCCCATGGCCTCACAGACTTTGCAGTAATCCACCTTGTCCTCTAAGATCGTCTGGGAATACCGCCTGCCGTAGAACAGCGTCTGCCACTGGCGGACCATGCCGAGCGCGTGGTTGTTAAAAATGATCTGTATGATCGGGATATTGTAGCGGGTAGCTGTCGCGATCTCATTCATATTCATGCGGAAACAGCCGTCACCGGCAATATTGATCACCGTCTTGTCCGGCCTGCCCACTTTAGCTCCGATACAGGCCCCAAGGCCATATCCCATCGTACCCATCCCCCCGGAGGTAATGAGTTGTCTCGGCCTGCGGTATTTGTAGTACTGCGCCGCCCACATCTGGTGCTGCCCTACATCCGTCGTGATGACCGCCTCATTATCTGTCAGCTCACTGATCCGCTCAATGATATAGGGTCCCGTGAGAACATCCTGCCGGTATGTCATCGGAAGAGCCTCTTTCCGCGCCAGCACCTTGTCAATCCACGGCTTGTGGTACTGCTGTTCCAGTTTTTTATTCAGGATCTCCAGTACCGATCTCAGATCCCCGATAATGGAGTAATCCGCCCGGATATTTTTGTTGATCTCCGCCGGGTCAATGTCAATGTGGACGATCTTGGCGTTGCTTGCAAACTTTTTCGTATTTCCGGTTACCCGGTCTGAGAAGCGGGCTCCCAGCACGAGCAAAAGATCACACTCCGTCACGCTCAGGTTGCTGGTCTTTGTCCCGTGCATGCCAAGCATACCGGTATAATAGGGGTCTGTGCCATCAAAGGCGCCCTTACCCATCAGACTGTCCGTCACAGGCGCATCTACTTTCTTCACAAACTCTTTCAGCTCCGATTCCGCACCGGAGATAACTACCCCGCCCCCGGCAAATATCATAGGCTTTTCGGAGTTCCGTATCTCATTCAGTACGGCCTCCACATCATTCTGGCTGATCGTGTCCACCTGGCGCGAAATCAGATCCGGCGTCTGGGGATTAAATTCCGCCACCGCCGCCGTCACATCCTTTGTCACATCCACAAGAACAGGCCCCGGCCGCCCCGTCTGGGCGATCTGGAATGCACGGCGCACATTCGCCGCCAGATTGTTGATATCCTTTACAATAAAACTGTGTTTCGTGATTGGCATCGTAACACCGGCTATGTCCACTTCCTGGAATGTATCTTTTCCGAGCAAAGGCAGCGCCACATTACAGGTGATGGCCACCATCGGCACGGAATCCATGTAAGCCGTGGCGATTCCTGTGACAAGATTAGTCGCCCCCGGGCCGCTGGTCGCCATACAGACGCCGACCTTTCCCGTCGCCCTGGCATAACCATCCGCCGCATGGGAAGCTCCCTGCTCATGGGAAGTCAATATGTGGCGGATCCGGTCCTGATAGCGGTACAATTCATCATATATGTTCAGAATAGAACCGCCAGGATAACCAAATATCGTATCTACACCCTGTTCCAGCAGACATTCTATAAGAATCTGCGAACCGTTCATCTGCATATCCCGCACCTCTTTCTATTTTCTGTCTTTATTTTATTTATCCACAAATCTATATTTCGGCAGCATTCCATCAGTTCAAGATAGCCCCCGTACTCCCAGACGACACCATATCCGCGTACCGCCTCAGATATCCGGTCGTCACTTTCGGCTCTCTCGGCTGCCATTTTTCTCTCCTCTCTCTGAGGACCTCATCGGAGACATCCACATTCAGCGAATTTTCCGGGATATTGATCTTGATAATATCCCCCTCCTCGATCAGAGCGATCGGGCCGCCCACAGCCGCCTCTGGCGACACATGGCCGATGGACGCTCCCCTGGAAGCCCCGGAAAAGCGGCCGTCTGTGATCAGAGCCACCGATGAGCCAAGGCCCATGCCCGCGATCGCGGAAGTCGGGTTTAGCATCTCCCTCATGCCGGGACCGCCCTTTGGCCCCTCATAGCGGATGACGACCACATCCCCGGCCACGATTTTTCCGCCCTTGATTGCGGCAATGGCATCCTCCTCGCAGTCGAACACTCTCGCCGGCCCCTCGTGGACCATCATCTCAGGGACTACGGCAGAGCGTTTCACCACGCCAGAATCCGGAGCGATATTCCCCTTCAGCACGGCGATGCCGCCGGTCTCACTGTAAGGATTCTCGATCGGACGGATAATCTCCGGATCCCGGTTGACGGCATTTGCAATATTTTCGCCCACCGTCTTTCCGGTGACAGTCATAATATCCGTATAGAGCAATCCCTTTTTGTTCAGCTCGTTCATAACCGCATATACGCCGCCTGCCTCGTTCAGCTGCTCCATATACGTGGGGCCCGCTGGAGCGAGGTGGCACAGATTCGGCGTCTTAGAGCTGATCTCATTCGCGATGTCCAGATTCAGCTCCACGCCCGCCTCGTGCGCAATCGCCGGCAGATGAAGCATCGTGTTGGTCGAGCAGCCGAGCGCCATATCCACTGTCACAGCATTCATAAATGCTTTCTCATTCATAATATCCCGCG
>CANRMO010000220.1 GCA_947631755.1 uncultured Lachnospiraceae bacterium
CAGCGCATAATAGAGAATGATCTGCCACAGCGACGGCCTGCCAACAATGAGATCCGCACCCGGCAGTCCCTGCGCCGCCCCGCAGATCCAGTCATAGCACTGCAAAATTTCATGGACCGTGCCGAATAAAAACTTCCCCGCAGAAAATGAAAACAAAGACACTGTCCCTCCCAGGAGCGCCAGGGGAATGAGCACTCCAGTCAGAGGCAGTACGACAAGATTCACCACGGCACTGTAGGGATTGATCTCATAGTAAAAATACAGGATGACGGGAAGTGTGACAAGCTGTATGCCAACACTCCCTCTCAGTGCTTTTATTACAGGTTTTTTTATTCTTTCACCCTGAAATTCACGGACAAAATAAGTGATACCAAAAACGGTTCCGTCAGACAACAAAAAACCTGGCTGAAAAATTTCCATGGGATGAATGGTTAGCTGGATCAGGGCGCTGAGCGCCAGGGCACAGTACGTGTCATAGCGTCTCCCGAGAAATCTCGCCGCCAGCAGGCAGAGGGTCATGACAACGGCCCTCTCAGTGGCCACCGGAAAACCTGTGAGCTCCCCGTATAAGATCATTGTGAGACCGCAGACAAGGGTCGCGGGCCGCATCGGCATGACAAACCGCCGCAAGAAAGAGAACAATCCCATGCCAATAATCGAGATGTGGAGCCCGGAAATTGCCAGGACATGAGAAATTCCTGCCGACCGGTACAGCTCTTTTGTCTCTTTCTGAAGCCCGCATTTCTCCCCCAGGATCATTGCCGACAGCACACCCGCCTCCTCTGCGGGGAGGCACTTGGCGAACTGGCAGAAAAAACCGCTGCGGATCCTTTCCAGCTGATGAGCCAGCCAGTCATAGGAGGAACTCAGCCGATCCGCAGACTGCAGGGAGAACCGATAGGAAATCCCCGCGCTGCGGTAATATTCATATTCATCAAACTGTCCCGGATTTCCGGCCTTTTGAAAAGAATAAACCGTTCCCCGGATCCGGTAAATATTCCCGATGCGGGCATCTTCCATCCCACTCTGGCCCTCCCCGGCATACACTTTCATTTTCCCGCAGAATTTATCCTCCCCAGACATGACATCGCGCACCACAAATGACCGGTCCTCTCCCTGGCCGGCCACGGAATCCACCTGGCAGATAAATTCTCTCTCTTCTCCTCTGTAGACTTCCCCATTCTCTCTTTCCCAAAGAGGATGAATCCATATAATCACGCCGATAACGACAAGCAAAACCACACATATCGGTCGTCCTCCCACCGCTCCCCCTTTCTGTTCTCTATGGTCATTATTCAGAAGCTCCGTTGCGGACTAAATCCAGATTGCGCTCAAATGGCAGATTAAAATCTTTCGTGTCCCCATAAACTTCCTGCTGCTCTCCGTTTACCGAAAACTGCACCTTGCTGACATTGGGCAGCTCACAGAGCGTATTTACAATAGAATATATCACGACATCGCTCCTCACCTTATTTTCCAGAACAGTAAACTCCCTGCCAAGATCTACATAACAGATATTGTCGCGGATCGTCACACTGTTTACCACAGTCCCCAGCGGCACCGTTGGCAAAAGATCCGACACATCCGTATCTTTCAGTGTCCCGGGCCCGGCTATCAATTTCTCAAGCAGGAGCTTTTCTAAGGGCACAACGGTACTATAGACCACCTCTGTATTGACCTCTTTGAGCATCTGTCCACTGCTGTCTGCAAAATAGAGAGTCACCCACTTGCTGTTCTCAGTGTAATTCGGATTCAGATCGTCCACAAAATATTCCGCGTTCATCAGCCCGACGGCACTGCCGGACAGCATGAGGGGCTGGTCCTCAACGTAAAACTCGACATATTCGACGCCCGGCACCTGGCACAGCGTCTTGACAATGGCCGCCCGGCAGAGGATTTCATCAATGTCACTCCGGTTATTATAGGCAGCGGAAAAAAATACCGACAGCCTCGTCTCTTTAATCTGGAAATCCGTGACCTCCAGCTCCGATTCAACTGGCGGCGTGTACTCACTCCCGCCCTCTCCGGTCCGGAGTCTCTTCAACAATTCCTCTATAATGCCGACCGTATCCTTTTCATCCGATTGGACTGTATAATCTTCCTGCACAAGACCGGTTCCCTCCCGGTTGAGATAAAAAACACGGTACACGGCACCTCCCGGCTCCCCTTTCCCGTAGCGGCAGGAAACCAGAAAAATAACCGCGGCAAAAATCCCGATGAAAAAAGTAACAAACTGTTTTTTCACATGTACCTCCATTGTCACACACTTCTATTCCACATAAATAAGAGGAATACGGACATTAAATGTCGTTCCCTGCTGTTCAACACTGTGAACTCTGATCGACCCCCGGTGGAGCAGGATCGCGCTTCTCGTGATGGCAAGGCCCAGTCCGTTGCCCCCAGTCTCCCGGGAACGCGCCTTGTCCACCCGGTAAAACCGCTCAAATATATTGTCCTGTAATTCCTCCGGAATCCCTACGCCGGAATCCGATACTTTGAGATAAAAAAATTTGTGATCGGCGTTGAGGGAGACCCGCACCCAGCCATCATCATAATTGTACTTCACCGCATTTTCGATCAGATTCCGGAACGCCATGCCGAGTTTGACCTCATCAACCTGCGCCGTGACCGGGCGCACACTCTCAAAAATAATCTCGATGTTCCTCTGGTCGGCGATGGGCTGGAGCTGTTTCAGTATGCTCTCCACAAATTCATTGACATTTACCTCCGTAATCGTCACAGCCGCGGCATTTTTATCCATGCGCACAATCGAGAGCAGGTCATTGATAATCTTATTCATGCGCTCCAGCTCATCATTGATATCCACGAGAAACTCCTGATATAATTCTTCCGGCATTCCCTCCTGGCCGATCAGCGACTCCGCCAGAACTTTTACAGAGGTGATGGGAGTCTTCAGCTCATGGGACACATTGGAGACAAACTCCTGTCTGACATCCTCGAGGTTCTGCAGATCGCTTAACATCAGATTAAAATTCTCCGTCACGAGTTCCTCCTCCAGAAAGCCGTGCAGATCCATCGTCTCATTAAAATCCCCCTGAGTGATCTGGGCGATGGAGGCAGAGACTTCATTCATAGGCTTGACGACCTGTCCGGAATAGAGAACCGACACCGCGATGATAATAACGCCCAAAAGCAGCATCATAGCCAGAGACACCGAGCGTATTCCCTCATACATGCGGTTGATGCTATTTAGGGAAAAATCCATAATGACCGCGCCGTCCACTTCGCTCTTATCCGTGCCATAGACTGGCAAAATAATCTGCACGCGGTCCCTGTACTTTTTTATGGTTCTTGTCTCTTTCCCTCTCAGACAGCGGATGGCATCCTCCAGCAGAAACGTCCGCCCCTCCTCCAGTCCATATGTATCACGCACAATAACCAGACCCGAATTGACGATCAGGATCCTCCCGTCATAAATGTCAGAAACCTGTGTCAGTTCCGAGTCAACCTCTGCCGTCACATCATTTGTCAGAAAGGCAGAGGATATTACCAGATTACAGAGGATGGAGCCTCTTGACTGCAATTCAGTAAGCCGCTGCGAAACCATGCGCGAGCGGTACGTCGTCATAAGGATCAGTGTGAAGATGAGCATGGGCAGAATACCAGTCAACGCCAGCACAAGTAAACTCTGGGCGCGCAGGCTCTTGATCTGCCGGATCTTATTCTTTATTTTCAAAGTAATAAC
>CANRMO010000221.1 GCA_947631755.1 uncultured Lachnospiraceae bacterium
TCACGGATCTGTCGGATGAGCAGTGGGATGTCATAGACCGGGGGATCGCATTTTACAGAGAGATCGCGCCGATCATCAAAAAGGGAAAATCTCACCGGAGAGGGCCAAAAATCGTGAGTGACCGTCACCCAGAGGGATATCAGGTGATGGTGCGCCACGGGGAAAATGCGGAGACACTTGTTGTGATCCACTGTTTTAATGGGGAACTCCCTGAGACAGTCAGAGTGGATCTGGATGGGTGTGCGCAGCAGATCGCCAGTGTGTATTCCTATGATAATCAGGCGGATGTCCGTGTTGAAGACGGCAGCCTGATCTACCGGACAACAGAGAATATGTGCGCGGCAGCGGTCAGGCTGAAATAACAGCTTGTTCTTTTTTAGATTGAAGAATCGGTTATAGGGAAAACCTATAACTGGTTCTTCTTTTTGCATCTTTTACAATAACAATTATTTGTGATAGGATGGGTTCATAAAAAGAAAACATATGGAAAGCAAATGGCATAACAACATAAAACAGGAGGGAATTACTGTGAAAAATTGCATTGATATGCCAATTTTTCACATAGCGAACCTTGTTCGCATTGGCTATTTGTGCCGAGAACGTCACAAATAAGCCTTTATCCGACAAGAGAAACTGCATTCGCAGCTTTCTCTTGCGGTTCCTCGAACGCATACGTTCTCGGAATGGAGGGAATTATTATGAGCAAAAAAACGAGAGCAGAGAGAAATTTCAAGTTTGAGACGCTGCAGCTGCATGTGGGGCAGGAACAGGCTGACGCAGTGACAGACGCCAGGGCGGTGCCGATCTACCAGACCGCCTCCTATGTGTTCCACGACAGTGAACACGCTGCGGCGAGATTTGGCCTGGCGGATGCGGGAAATATTTATGGGCGGCTGACGAATCCGACGGAAGATGTATTTGAACAGAGGATTGCCGCACTGGAGGGGGGCGTGTCGGCTCTGGCGGTTGCCTCTGGCGCCGCGGCGATCTCCTATACGATCCAGAATCTGGCACATGCGGGGGATCACATAGTGGCGGCGAAAAATATTTATGGTGGCACTTACAATCTGCTGGCGCACACTCTCCCGGAATATGGTATTACCACAACATTTGTGGATCCGGCGGACTTTGCAGAGATCCGTGGGGCAATCCGGGAAAATACGAAAGCAGTCTTTATTGAGACTCTGGGGAATCCGAATTCGGATCTTGCGGCGATCGCCCACGAAAATAAGATCCCCCTTGTGATTGATAACACATTTGCCACGCCGTATCTTGTTCGTCCCATTGAGCACGGCGCGGATATCGTAGTCCACTCGGCCACGAAATTCATCGGCGGCCACGGCACAACGATCGGGGGTGTCATTGTGGACAGCGGTAAATTTGATTGGGAGAAAAGCGGCAAGTTTCCGTCGTTGACAGAGCCAAATCCGAGTTACCACGGCATCCGGTTTACCGAGGCAGCAGGGGCGGCCGCTTTTGTGACAAAGATCCGCGCTATTTTGCTCAGGGATACTGGCGCAACGCTTTCACCTTTCCACGCATTTTTCTTTTTGCAGGGTCTGGAAACGCTCTCCCTCCGGGTGGAGCGCCATGTGGAAAATGCGCTGCAGGTGGTGAAATATCTGAGCGGGCATCCGCTTGTGGAAAAGGTAAATCACCCCTCGGTGTCCGCGGATCCGAAACAGAGGGAGCTGTATGAGAGATATTTCCCAAACGGCGGAGGTTCTATTTTTACATTTGAGATCCAAGGTGGCGCCGGGACGGCAAAGAAATTTATTGATAATCTGGAATTGTTTTCTCTGCTGGCAAATGTGGCGGATGTGAAGTCTCTTGTCATCCATCCCGCTTCCACCACCCATTCCCAGCTGAGTGAGGAGGAGCTGGCGGAACAGGGAATAGGGCCGGGCACTATCCGGCTGTCTGTCGGCACGGAGAATATTGATGACATCCTGGAGGATCTGGAAGAGGCGTTCCGGGCAGTGAGCTCTGATATCCGCGCCGGAAAATAGTTCAGGGGTATTCGCGGACAGGCAACTCTGTATTGCACAAAAACGGAATCGGTGTTAGACTGTTATTGACACAGTATATCGTTTTGTCCTTATTTGTATAACGGACATGGAGGAGGTTTTTGTATATGGTTTACAGAGAATTTCAGGATTTAAAGCTGTCTGGCCTTGGCATGGGCGCTATGAGGCTTCCGATCATTGGTGGGAAAGATAATCATATTGATGAGGCGGCCGCGTTTGAGATGGTTGACCGCGCCATGGAATGTGGCATAAATTACTATGACACAGCGTGGGGATATCACGGAGGGCAGTCGGAGATCGTCATGGGAAAGGCACTTGCCCGCCATCCGAGGGAGAAGTTTTATCTGGCTACGAAGTTCCCCGGGTACGATCTCGCCAATATGTCAAAGGTGGAGGAGATTTTCGAAAAGCAGCTGGAGAAATGCCAGGTGGAATATTTTGATTTCTATTTGTTCCACAATGTCTGTGAGATGAATATTGAACAGTACCTGGATGATGGGAAATATGGGATTTACACTTATCTTATGGAGCAGAAGAAAAAGGGGCGCATCCGTCATCTCGGATTCTCCGCCCACGGCAGGCAGGATGTCATAGAGAGGTTTCTGGACGCCTATGGGAGTGATATGGAGTTTTGCCAGTTACAGATCAATTACCTGGACTGGACATTCCAGGATGCAGAGGCAAAAGTGGAGTTGTTGAGAGCGCACGGTATTCCGGTGTGGGTGATGGAGCCTCTTAGGGGCGGGCGCCTCGCGTCGCTCTTTGACAGCCAGGAGAGTAGACTCTCTGAGCTTCGCCCGGAGGAGAAGACTCCGGCCTGGGCATTTCGTTTCCTGCAGTCTATACCGGAAGTGAAGATGATTCTGTCGGGCATGTCGAGCATGGAGCAGTTGGAGGAAAACATAAAGACTTTTGAGACGGAAAAGCCTTTGAACGATAAAGAAATGAAAGTTGTCCTCGCCATAGCTGACGAGTTGATCAACCCGAAAACCCTGCCCTGTACTTCCTGCCGGTACTGCGTCGACCACTGCCCCCAGGGGCTGGATATCCCGTCCCTTATCTCTCTCTACAATGAGCACTCATTTTCGGACGGCGGGTTTCTTGCCCCGATGGCGCTCTCAGCAGTGGAAAAGGAAAAGTGGCCGAGTTCTTGTGTGGGCTGCCGGAGCTGTGAGGCTGTCTGTCCGCAGCAGATAAAGATTTCTGAGGCGATGTCTGATTTTTCAAAAATGCTGGCTTAGGCGGAGGTATTCATGTCGATCAAAGAGATTGCGGCGAGGGCAGGTGTGTCGCCGGCCACGGTGTCCCGGGTTTTAAACAATCCGGATTATCACTGTGCAGATGCCGGGGCGAAAGACCGGATCTGGCAGGCGGCCATGGAGATGAACTATGTGCCCAACGAGGCGGCCAGAAATCTGAAGCGCGGGGTATCGAAAACAAAGACATACTGTATCCAGATTTTAATGACAAGGGCGGATTCGTCACAGGCGGACCCGTTCTTTCGCGAACTTCTGCGCATTATTGAGTCAGAGATCCACAATCAGATGTGTATTCTCACAAATGTTCAGTACATATCAGCATTTTCAGATGACAGTGAGTGCCGCAAAATGGATGTGAAGAAGGCGGTGCGGGAGATGTGTGGGCAGGCGGAGGAAAATTGCGACGGCCTTATTA
>CANRMO010000222.1 GCA_947631755.1 uncultured Lachnospiraceae bacterium
TTCAGATTTTTAATGATTTTGGAAAGTGTGCCAAATGATAAAACTTCTACGGCTGCCCAAAGAGGAATTTTGCCGTCGTGGTTAATAAAATTGTGTTTTATAAAAACATCATGCGAACGTGCTATTTCAGAACAGATAGCAGCATTGTTCTGCCAGTAGATCTGTTTGTTTTTGAATGGGGTAGGATCAGTGAGGATTAGGGAATCCCCATAGATCAGCAGACTTTCAGTAAGACGGACTCTAAGGGAAACTTCAATTATGGACAGATAGGAAAATAGCAGATTTGATAACTTGGTATCAAAATCATAGAGCTTTACTATTTTTGTAAAATCCGTGTCTGACCGATACTGTTTGGATAATTTTGCATAACATCACCTCAAAGAAAAAAGTCCCACCGGGTTGCGCATAGTAAACCAGAGGCGTGGTGGGCTCTATTAAGTATTATTATATACAATGTGGATGATTTTGCAAGGAAGAAATGAGAAATTCCATAAATATTTTTCTGATTCCTATTTTCCCGATTTTGCAGTTTCTAAGAAGGTGGTTGCCGTATAACAGCCGAGGCTGGCCCGGCTGGATTGAACTCCCTCTTGAAAAATCCTCTGCAAAATAGTACAATGGGGAAAGAATTTATTTTTGGAGGATATTACGATGGAAAAGACGATGGACAAAATTGTGGCGCTGGCAAAAAACAGGGGATTTATCTATCCGGGTTCTGAAATATACGGCGGCCTTGCAAATACATGGGATTACGGAAATCTGGGCGTGGAGTTAAAGAACAATGTGAAGAGAGCCTGGTGGCAGAAGTTCATCCAGGAGAATAAATACAATGTGGGCGTGGACTGCGCGATTCTGATGAATCCGCAGACGTGGGTGGCGTCCGGCCATCTCGGCGGTTTCTCCGATCCGCTGATGGATTGTAAAGACTGCCATGAGCGTTTCCGCGCGGATCAGCTCATTGAGGATTTTGCTGAGAAAAACGGCCTTGATCTCGGCGGTTCTGTGGACGGCTGGGACAAAGAGAAAATGGAGGGATTTATCGAGGAGAATAAAATTGCCTGCCCGGGCTGTGGCAAGCACAATTTTACAGAGATCCGTCAGTTCAACCTGATGTTCAAGACGTTCCAGGGTGTCACGGAAGACGCGAAAAATACGGTCTATCTCCGTCCGGAGACGGCCCAGGGAATTTTTGTGAATTTTAAAAATGTACAGAGGACATCCCGCAAAAAAGTTCCTTTCGGCATCGGGCAGATCGGCAAATCGTTCCGCAACGAGATTACACCGGGGAATTTTACATTCCGCACCCGCGAGTTTGAGCAGATGGAGCTGGAATTTTTCTGTGTGCCGGACACGGATCTGGAGTGGTTCTCTTATTGGAAAGAATTTTGCATTGACTGGCTGAAAGCACTCGGGATCCGCGAGGATGAGATGCGCGTCCGTGACCACGACAAAGAGGAGCTCTCTTTCTATAGTAAAGCGACAAGCGATATTGAGTATTTGTTCCCCTTTGGCTGGGGCGAGCTATGGGGTATCGCAGACCGGACAGACTACGACCTCACCCAGCACCAGAATACGTCTGGTGAGGACATGAGCTATTTTGATGATGAGAGAAAAGAAAAATATATACCTTATGTCATTGAGCCGTCATTGGGGGCAGACCGCGTGACACTTGCTTTCCTGTGCAGTGCATATGATGAGGAGGAGATCGGCGAGGGGGATGTGAGGACTGTGATGCATTTCCACCCTGCACTCGCACCGGTGAAGATCGGTGTCCTGCCGCTGTCAAAGAAATTGACGGAGAGCGCAGAAAAGGTGTATGAAGAGCTGAGTAAGGATTATAATTGTGAGTACGATGATCGCGGCAACATCGGCAAACGTTACCGCCGTCAGGATGAGATTGGTACGCCGTACTGCGTTACCTACGACTTTGACTCGGAGGAAGATGGCATGGTAACTGTGCGCGACCGCGACACGATGGAGCAGGAGCGCGTGAAAATCACCGACTTGAAAGCGTATTTTGCAGATAAATTTACATTTTAGGGAATAGTAAAAATGGATTAACAGTTTTTATGCTTGGGGGGCTGAGAGTGGGAAACAAGGAACTTAGTAAAAAGCAGATTGTTATAATCTGCTTTTTCAGTATTATTTTACTGGCGGCGGCCGCTTTCCTGAATTACAGGGGGAAATTGTCCGCCAAAGAGACCGCGGCGTCCGGTGCGGCGGTCTATGGCAGTGAGACGCCAGCGCCGCCGGGGACAGTAGTTGTGCGGAAGAATCCGGCATCGCCGGGAGCTGTTGTGCCGGTCGCAAAAAGAATCCCGGCGCCTCTGAGGGAGAAATATACAAAGACGAGGCCGACGCCTACACCGTCACCGACCCCGAAACCGACGCCCAGGCCGACCCCAAAACCGACACCGCTGCCTGCGCCGTCTGTCGGGGCGGATAAGACAGACCGCATCGCGTCCTTTTATCAGGGATCACTCTCTTATAAATCAAAACTGATCTGGTCCGGGGACTGGGGAAAGAAGAAATTTAAAAAGAAAAAATTTGGAGCGTTTGGCTGCGGCCTGTGCTGTCTTGCCAATGTTTACAGCTCATTCTCCCCGTACCGCTGTTCGCCCCTGGATATGCTGGATTTTGCAAAAAAATCCTCCGGATACAGCGGCTCCGGTGCCATTGAGTGGTGGAATATGAGCGCCACCCTGTCCAGGGCAGGATTTACTTCGGTTAGCGGGAAAAAACCGAAAGAGTACGAGGATTTCCAGAAGATTGCAGAGAAATCTAAGGCTATGATCGTCCTTGTCAGCAATCACAACAAAAAGAGTATGTGGGAGGATACGACAGGGCATTATGTGACGCTGTTCCTATATGATAAAAAAACTGATCAGGTATTTCTTGCCGATTCCGGCAGCTATGAGCGGAACCGCCAGTGGGTATCACTGAAGAAAATCTACCACTCGTTAAAAGAAAAGAGTGAGGTACAGTATCTGTCTGTGACCGGGTACAGCAAAAGGAATGATACCTGGAGAAATACAGAATTTACAGGGAAATGTATTCTTCCCTCTAACTGGAAAACGACGTAAGTTACAGGGGGTATGCATATGAATCAGAAAAACAGGAGAATCCTTCTTGCCGGTGCGGTCTGTATGGCGGTTATTGTTATCGCTGCTGTCATTTCCCGCCGCCCCGGGGGAGGAGAGCAGGCTGCGGTGACACCGCCGGCTGTGGAGGGCGGCGTCTCGCCCTCGGTGGCGGTGATGGAGACTGCCCCACCGGAGGAGACGGAGGATCCCACAGAATCGATCGCGACTTTTTTGCAGGGGCCAAAGTCATGGAAAGCGAGGCGCGAGTGGTCCGGCGAATGGGGTAAGACATATTACGACGGGCGTTCTTTCGGTGCGTTTGGCTGCGGATTGTGCTGCACGGCAAACATATACTGCTCTCTGACGGATTACCGCTGTTCTCCGGTTGATATGTATGATTACACAAAAAAAGTGACCGGATACGGCGGCGGGGGTGCGGTTGCCTGGGGTTATATGAAAGGGTCTCTTGTCTCCGCCGGGTTTACGTGCGAAGTGGGACGCAAACCGGATACTTATGAGGAGTTCCAGCGTGTGGTCGGACAGGCACAGGCTTGTATTGTCGTTGTCAGCAGCAACGACAGCGATTGTTACTGGAAAGA
>CANRMO010000223.1 GCA_947631755.1 uncultured Lachnospiraceae bacterium
AACTGTCCCCGGTTCCCGAAAACAGTTTCTCTTTTAAACTATTTCAAAAATTGATCCGCTCCCCTCTCAAGGCCGGGTTCATCATTGACAGCCTGTCCGTTTACCACGGTCGTCGCCCTGACCTGCCCCTCCTTTTGCTGCACTACATGGCCAATCTCATGGGGCAGATGCTCTTCCTGGCCCGGGCCGATGTAGATATGGCTGCCCTGGGTATAAGCCAGCGCCTGCACTTCCGACGGTTTCGGCGAGTTATAGTGAACCCGCACATCCCGCAGGGACATTCCCGCCTTTGTCTCAGCCCTCTGTAGCAGATGGTCAGGGATCCCAGTGCGGTTTTCACTCCGTCTGCTCCCCTCTTTTTCATCCCTGTCCACATATCCGTACATGCTGCCCCCCTCTCTGGAAGCGGTACCGCTCCTCATCCGCCCTCTTTCAGATAAAAGGGAAAGACCAGATTATAGGGACTGTTTGTTGTCCTCACACGATAACTCACCGAAATCTCCAGCGCATTGTCATCCTCCATCCGGTCTCTTACCTCCACCTCTATGTCCATGATCCTGGGTTCCCACCGGATCAGCGACTCCGTGACTGCCTGCCGCATCTGCATGAGCGTTGTGTAATTTACAATATCAAAGAGATGCTCGTGGATATCGCACCCAAAATCCGGCCTCATCACCCGCTCGCCCTTTCTCGTCATGACAATCAGATAAATGCTCTCTTTTATATTATCCTCGTAGGCGCTCTCCTTTAGCCGGCCCGTCACCGGATCCGCTTCGACAGGAAAGTGGCAGCCCCTGCCAAGAAACGCGTGCTGGTCATAATAATCCGCCATATATCCCCGTCCTTTAAAGAGATGCAATCATATTCCAGTACCATTTTTCGACAAAAAACGTCTAAGTATCCCTATATTACTACAGAGAAAAAAAAAGCATAACTTACATAATTGTAAGATACGTTCTAGTTTTTTTTCGGTAAAATTGATATAGTATTCATTATGATACGAATGAAAAACATTGAACTGGAGGAACAACAAATGATGGATTTTTCCCCTTTCTGGGAAATGTTAACTTCGCGCGGAATCAGCACATACGACCTGGAATACAAATACGAACTCAATCCGGCCGAAATCTCACGTCTGAAGCACAATCACAATTTTACACTGAACTCTCTGGACCACTACTGTAATCTCTTTCACTGCAACATTGAGGATATTGTCGTGCATGTAGATGAAAAAAAAGCGCCGTGAAGATCCGGCGCTTTAAAACCTTTCATATTTCATTTTATCTGAGTCTTTTCAGAATTTCCAGCGTATATTCCCATGTTCTCTGCACACTTTTCACATCCATCGACTCTTCCGGCGTGTGAATGCCTTTCATATCCGGCCCATAGGACACGCAGTCCAGTCCCGGCAGCGCCCCGGCGAAGAGCCCGCACTCTACTCCCGCGTGCAGCGCCTGTATCACTGGTTTTCTGCCGTACTGTTCCTCAAATATCCCCGCCATCAGATCCCGCAGCGGAGACTCTTTCCGGTATTCCCATGCCGGGTACTCCCCCTGGCAGGTGGCCGTGCCGCCCAGGACATCGCTCAGGCACCGGATCCGGTCCACCACCTCTCTCTTTTCCGATTCCACGGAACTGCGCACAGCAAAGGAGAAAACCGCCTCTGTCTCTTCTGTCTTCAATATTCCAAGATTTAATGATGTTTGAACTAACCCCTCCACATCAAAGCTCATCCTCTGGATCCCACCCGGCAGATTTACAAGGGCAGCGATCACCCGGTCAGTGGACTCCCTGTCCATCGCCCGTCCCGACCCGGCATCCCCTTCTATTAAATCAAGTTTTATCATCGGATCCGTCACCTGATATTCTTTTCTATAGCAGTCTTCACAGGCAGATATTTTCTCTTTTAATTTATCTACATCTGTAGACCCATCGTTTTGCGTATCCGAATTTATTAAAATCAAATTTACTTTACTCTCTCTGGGAATGGCATTGTCCTTCAGTCCACCCTGGATATCCACTATGTGAAAAGAAAATTCCTGGCTTAATTGGTACAGTGTTCTCCCTAAAAGCTGGTTTGCATTGGCGCGGCCCCGGTCAATCTCCACACCGGAATGGCCGCCTCTTAACCCGGTGACAGTCAGCGTCACCGGAATCCCCTCCGCCTCCTCTCTCTGCAGCGGGAGGCAGACTGTAACGCCGATGCCGCCCGCACAGCTGACGAGCAGATATCCCTCTTCTTCTGAATCCAGATTGAGCATAATCCTTGATTTAAGAAGTGAATAATCCAGCGCAGCCGCACCCAGCATACCGATCTCCTCATCCACAGTGAACACCACTTCCAGCGGCGGATGCGGGATGTCCTCAGACTCCAGGATTGCCAGGGCATAGGCAACTGCGATGCCATCATCCCCTCCCAGCGTAGTCCCGCTGGCAGAAATCACGTCGTCCTCCAGTTTGAGTGAAAGTCCGTCTCTCTCAAAATCAATACCGCACCCCTGTTCCTTTTCACAGACCATATCCAGATGTCCCTGGATCATGACAGGCGCCGACTGCTCATATCCTTTTGTGCCCTCTTTCCATATGATTACATTGTTTTTGTCATCCTGCACCACTCTCAGTCCATTCCGGCGGGCAAACGCCACACAGTAATCACTGATTGCTTTTGTATTGCCAGAACCGTGGGGGATCCCACAGATTTCCTCAAAATAACGAAACACCGGCTCCGGTTTAAGTTCCGAAAGTATTCCCATCACACCGAACCTCTTTTCCTATTATTATTTTCCTGTTTTCTCACAACAAAATGATTCCTCTGCAAAATCCCCATATATGTCACCACCCGGTCAATCATGCGGTCTCTCTCTGCCGGAAACTTTTCCTCCATCTTCCGCACAATATCGTACACTGTCCTCTGGCCGTCAAGCTCTTTCCAGACGGCCGTTCCGTGAGCGTCCAGCTCAATGTGGCTGACCCGGGGCCGATGGAAAAATTTCTGGGCGACCCAGTGGTAAAACCCCTTATTCTCCACATCAATCACGACCCGTCCCTTTTTCTCCGTCCACGGCCGTTCCGGGTTCGGTATAAATACCGCATCCATATAATTTGCCGGAACACGCTTTTTCTTTGCCATCACAGATCATCCTCTCCTCTTTTTCACAGAAAAGAACACCATGGAGGCCAGCAGCAGAAGAAAGAACACAACCGAACCGGCACTGCCGAGCGGGAGTCCCAGATGGATCATATCCGCCAGGGATCCCTTACCCAGCGGAATTACAGCAAAGACGGCCAGCAGAATGCCAACCAGCCCCTCCCCGGCAATGAGGCCAGAGCTGTAGAGCACCCCGCGCTCAATCACTTTCTTATTTTCCCCATCGCTCCTGCCCATTTTCCGGTTTTCAAAGAACCAGCGGATCACGCCCCCGAGGAAGATCGGCGTAGAGAGATAGATCGGCAGATATAAACCGATGGCCACCGGCAGAACCGGAAGACCGAGAATCTCGATCACGACAGCAATGCCGATACCACAAAAGATCAATCCCCACGGAAGAGTTCCTCCCATGACGCCCTCCACAACAAGTTTCATCAACGTCGCCTGCGGGGCAGGGAACTGCGGCGTCCCAAATCCCCAGGCCGAATTCAGAAGGTACATGATGCCGCC
>CANRMO010000224.1 GCA_947631755.1 uncultured Lachnospiraceae bacterium
CCACGCCCTCTCCGTTGCCGTTAATCGTGGAATCTGGCTTTACGATATCTTTCCATGACACCCGGTGGATCCCAAGCACTTCCTGCACGTGGAATGCTGTGCGAAGCCGGTTAAAATTCGTAATTATGTACATGTCCCGGGAGGAATCACTGCTCACTTCAACCCCCAGCGCCTGAGCCAGATTGACTACTGTGATGATCTGATCCCTCGGCATAAAAATCCCTTCAATAAAAGGGTGCGAGTTCGGCACCATAGTAGGCGGCTGATACGGACAAAGCTCATTGATCTTAGCCACGTTGATCCCATAGTGCTGATTGCCGACAACAAACTCCAGCAGCTCCAACTCATTTGTTCCACTTTCCAATAAAATACCTGTATTCTCTGCCATAATGTATGCTCCTCCTTTTTATCTATACCTTCCCACTTTTATTTCAACTGAACGCCAGCAGTATTATTTCCATCTTTTATCATGAGAGAAATGCCCGACGCATCTTTCCGTTCTTTTCCCATTTTAAAAACCAGCGCCGCTTTCTCTGTCTTCCCTTTCCCGATCGTCGCCGTGAGATGATTCATGCCCATATTATCCAATATACCAATTTCCGGCTGGCTAAACTGGTTTCCGTCAATATCCAGTGTGTACTGGATATTCCTCTTGCTGAGATCTACTTTCTTGCTGCCGCCCGAATTGTTCTTTACATGGAACATGATGACAAGCAATGTCTCATCCTCTCCCGCAGACATCGGTGAAAATCCATTCGAGGCCTTTTCCGGGTACTGACTGCAAAAACGGTAAGAATTATAAGTAAAATCCAGCCCTTCCACATGATACAGATCATTTAGCGACACATTCGGCGCCTCCGCCTGCTGCCCATCCGCGGAAACACCGCTCTCCGTGGCCGGACTTGCCGCGGCTGGTTCAGGAGTCGCCGTGGCCTCAGGAACAGCTGTGCTCTGTGTCTGTTCTCCCTCTGCGGCATTTTCTTTGGCAACCTGGTCTGCCGTGATCAGACGATACTCATACTGATCAGAATACCTCAACAAGATGCCCGCCGAATACTCTGCAATCATATTCTGCTCTTCCTCAGACAGTTCCTTTGTGTTCATACACCCACTGAAGAGAACTGCTGACACAACTAAAACAGACAATATCAATATTGTATTATGTTTCACTTTTCCCCCTCCAGTTCAATTTTCCAAATAGCATAACTCTATTATAACATACATTTTTCCATTCATCAATCAACACTTTTGTTATCTACCGTATTTTTATATCCAATTCAAACCAGAACTCCACGCCATTGTCATAATTGCACACACCGTATCCCTGATTGTGGGCCTCCATAACCGCCTTTACAATGGACAGCCCAATGCCGTTGCCACCGTATTCCCTTGTGTGAGCCTTATCCACTTTGTAAAATTTGTTCCATATTTTATCCAGATCTTCCTCCGGAATCGGATCACCGGTGTTAAAGACACTGACCCGGACTGTCTCATCCCGCAGTTCTGCCTTGATTTCGATTTTCTTTTCATATTTGACATGGTTCAGGGCATTGTTCACATAATTTGTGACAACCTCCTCGATCATATATTCATCCGCCCAGACAAATATCTTCCTGTCCCCTCTGTCAAAAGAGAGGTCAGCCTCTTTCTGGCGGAACAAAATCTCCGATGAATTTACGACTGAACTCAGCACATCCATCAAGTCAAAATGCTCCATGTGAACCTGGCCATTGCCAAACTCCAGCTGATTTAAGTTCAGCAGTTTCTTTACCATCTTATTCATCTTGTCCGCCTCGTCCACAATGACCTCACAGTAGAATTCCCGGCTCTCCGGATCGTCGTTGATATTGTCCTGCAGCCCCTCCGCATATCCCTGGATCAAGGCAATCGGCGTCTTCAGCTCATGAGATACATTTGCCAGGAACTCCCGGCGCATCTGCTCCTGCTCAGAACGCCTTTGAATATCCAGTTTCAGCTCATTATTTGCCGTCTTCAACTCTGAGATCGTCTCCTCCAGTTTATCCGACAGAGCGTTCATGCTATCCCCGAGGATACCGATCTCATCGTCTCGCCTGTCCTCGTAGCGCGAAGAAAAATTCAATTTCTGCATATCCTGTGCGTGTTTTGCCAGGCGCATAATCGGCTTCGTGTACTGATTGCTCACAAACAACATAATAAAAATGCCGGTAACAACTGCCACAACACCTACATACATCAGAAATTTATTTGACACCTCCGTGCTCTCATGGATACTCTGGTAATTTGTCCGCAGATAAAGCCAGTAATTGTCTGGAAGTAGTCCCGTGAGCTCTATATAATTGGAATCCACACGGTCATCATATACTTTATAGACCTCGCAGTTCTGGGACTGGCTGAGAATCTGGCAGTTGTCATCCAGAGTCTCTCCGAAATAAATGGCTTTTACATATTTCCCTAGCTGCTCTTTCGTAACCTCCTCCAGCCGCTTTGTGTTTTCCATCGGGTACACATAATGCAGCGTGGCAATGTCCCCGGAGGCAGGGTATGCCTCTATCTGGACAACGTAAATATCCACATTTGAATTGCTGCTCAGAATATCCAGACGGTCATATACATCATCGCGGACATCCTCATCCAGATTTACCCAGTCCACATTTCTGCAAAGATTTACCGCATGGGAATAAACCCTTTTCATCTGGGAGATTTTGCTGTTCTCATAAAATTCCGGCAAAAGAAACACATTGATCGCACAGATACAAGCAATGATTAAGATGAGCAGCCCGGAAAAGATCAGGCTGAGCCTGGTCCGCATTGAACTCTTCATTCGTCCCCGCCTTCCGGCTCTTCATTTACCTCAAATTTATACCCCATCCCCCATATCGTCTTGATATATCTGCCATATGTGCCCATTTTACTTCTCAGTTTTTTCACATGGGTGTCAATCGTGCGGGCATCCCCAAAATAATCGTAATCCCACACATGGTTTAATATCTTTTCCCGCGACAGGGCAATGTCTTTATTTTCCATAAAATATGTGAGGAGCTCAAACTCTTTAAAACTGAGGTCAACCGCCCTGCCGCCGATCGACACCTCATGGGCGGCGCGGTTCAGGACAATCGCGCCATATTCCAGATTCTCTTCATTGACCGCGTTTGTCCGGCGCAGTAGCGCCTGTACACGCGCAACAAGGATCTTCGGGCTGAACGGTTTCGCAATGTATTCGTCTACACCGAGCTCAAAACCGTGCAGCTCATCATTTTCCTCGCCCCGCGCCGTCAGCATAATGATCGGCACATGGGAGTACTGGCGGATCTCCCGGCAGGCCTGCCATCCATCCATTTTAGGCATCATGACGTCCATGATCACCAGATCGATATCCTTATTTTCCAAAAAAATATCAATCGCTTCCTCGCCGTCCGCC
>CANRMO010000225.1 GCA_947631755.1 uncultured Lachnospiraceae bacterium
CAAAGCCGAGTAATTTTCACGATTTTTGTATGAAACATACAAGAGGCTGCTCGGAAGGCTTAAGAAGATGCGAGGAGTGCGATAAGCACGGCGGAGAACAGGCTCTTTCTACAGGCAGACCTGCCGTTTATCCATGCCACGCAGGTCTTACGGATTTTGGTGTGCCGATTATTTTGGACGGTACTCATATAGGAAGTATTATCGGTGGTCAGGTAATTACTCATGAACCCGATGAAGAATATTTCAGAAATGTCGCAAGGGAATTGGGAATAAACCCCGACGAATATGTCGAGGCTGTTAAAAAAATTCCTATTCTGACCGATAAACAGGTAAGAGGAGCAGCTAATCTTTTAGGTCTTATCGCAACCAGAATATGCGAACAGGCAAACGCTAATTATAAACTTGAACAGGACAACAAGATTGTTGAAGAAAGCGTAGAAAAAATTAAAGAAATTTTAAAAGAATTTTATGACGATTCGGAAACTTTGAACAGAAGTCAGACTGAACTTACAGCGGAAATCGATAAAATTACAAAATTACTTAAAGAAATAAATAATGTGGCAAAACTTGTTTCGTCTATTGCCGATGAAACCCAGATGATAAGCTTTAACGCTTCTATCGAGGCCGCAAGAGCGGGCGAAGCGGGAAGAGGGTTCTCGGTTGTCGCATCACAGATCCAGAAGCTGGCAGAGGAGTCCAATACATCTGCGTCATTTATTGCGGAAGTGATTGATTCTTTGACAAAAGAATCCCAGAATACCGTAGAAGCGATGAAAAATATGAAGTCCATTATCGATGATCAGCAGGAGAAACTTGCTGAGACAAAAGATCGTTTCAGCGATGTCAGCGAGGGAATCCGGAGTTCAAGAGATGGTATTTCCGATATCCGGATTGTCTCTGACCAGTGCGATGCTGCCAGGGTGAAAGTGGTGGATGTGATCCAGAATTTGTCGGCGATTTCGGAGGAAAATGCGGCGGCTACCGAGCAGACAAATGCTTCGATGGCTGAGCTCACGGCGACGATGGAAATGCTGGCCACGAAGTCGGATGAATTGAGCAATCTGGCACAAGATCTGGAATCAGATATGGATTTTTTCACATTGAGAGAGAATGATAGTACGGAATGAGGAATTGAGAATGAGATTTCCATCATTTATCCAAAAAGGAGATACGATCGGCTTTGCCGCACCGGCCTTTGGCTGTGCGGCAGAGCCGTATTACACTGCATTTTTAAATGCCAGGAAAAAAATAAAAGAAAAGGGGTATGGGGAGAAGCTTGGCCCGAATTGTCTGGCGGATGAGGGGATCGGCATCAGCAATACACCGGAAAAGTGTGCGGAGGAGCTGGTGAACATGTATGAGGACCGCGAGGTGGACTGTATCTTGTCCTGCGGCGGAGGGGAGCTGATGTGTGAAGTAGTCAGCTTCCTGGATTTTGAGCGGCTGTCAAAAGATGAGCCGAAATGGTTCCTCGGTTATTCAGACAATACAAATATGACATTTTTGCTGGCTACCCTGGCGGATACAGCTTCTATTTACGGACCCTGCGTGGGGGCTTTTGGCATGGAGCCATGGCATCCGGCGATTGAAGATGCCTGGCTGCTTTTGAATGGGGAAAAACTGCGTTTTTCGAATTATCCGAAATGGGAGATCGAATCTCTGAAAGACGAGACGCATCCGTTGGAGCCATATCACGTGACCGAGCCCTTTCAGATCCGCACCTGTCAGGCCGGGGATGGCGATGTTGTACGCGGGCGGCTGATCGGGGGGTGCCTTGACTGTCTGGCGAATCTTGTGGGGACCCGTTTTGACCGGGTGAAAGAATTTGCTGAGACATACCGGGAGGATGGGTTAATCTGGTTTATGGAAGCCTGTGATTTAAATGTCATGTCGATCCGGAGGACGCTCTGGAATCTGAAGGAGGCGGGGTGGTTCCGTTATGCCAGGGCATTTCTGATTGGCCGGCCGATGCACTATGACGAACCGATGATGGGATTGGACCAGTATCAGGCTGTGACAGGGATTTTGGGAGATTTTGGAGTTCCCATATATATGGACCTGGATATCGGGCACACAGCTCCCATGATGCCACTGGTCTGTGGTTCCTACGCCTCGGTCAGTGCCACGGGAAACCAATTTATTATTGAGATGGAATTAAAGCCATGAGAGATTTTCGATACGGATTAAAGAAAGGACTTCCTATTGCACTCGGTTATCTGTCAGTTTCCTTTACCTACGGGGTGAAGGCGGTGCACGGTGGGCTCCCCTGGTGGGCTGCCGTGATCCTTTCCCTCTCGAACCTGACTTCTGCCGGCCAGTTTGCCGGGACAACTCTGATTCTTGCGGGGGGCAGTTATTTAGAGATTGCAGCCACGACATTTGTCATAAACCTGAGATATATGCTGATGTCCTTTGCGCTGTCACAGAAGATTGAGAGAGGGATACCGAGATTTCACCGATGCCTGTTTGGTTTTGGGATAACGGATGAAATTTTCGGTGTGGCGATAGCGGAGATCCATGCGGTCAGCGCCGCTTATATGTATGGCCTGATACTGATGCCGGTGATCGGATGGACGGCGGGGACTTTTTTGGGAGGTGTGGCGTCCGGCCTGATGCCGCCGGTTCTGGCGGATGCGATGGAGCTGGGGCTGTACGCGATGTTTCTTGCGATTATCATACCGCCGGCGAAAAAGAATTACCGGATTCTGTCGGTGATCGCCGTTGCCGTTGCCATTGAGTGTGTATTTTATTATGTCCCGTTGTTCCATGTGATTTCTGTCGGTTTTCAGGTGATATTGGCGACTGTTGCGGCGGCAGCGATCGGGGCGCTGCTCTTTCCTGTGGAAAGTTCTCCGCAGGAAGAGTAATCTTTATGAAATGAGGGAGACAGGATGAAACGGATATTTATCAGCATTGCGATCATGGCCGTTGTCACATATCTGATCTGCCGATTGCAATTTTTCAGAAAGAAATCAAGTCCAGATTTTTGAAATCATTTTTATATTATGTGCCCTATGCGGTACTGGCAGCGCTTACTTTTCCGTCTATATTTTATGCAACGGGAAATCAGCTGACTGCCCTGGCCGGTACACTTGCGGCACTGGTACTGGCTTATTTTGACTGCGGACTGGTCATTGTTGCGCTCGGCGCCGTGATAGCTGCGCTGGTCTCATCTGTATGGCTGTGAGCCGGTATGGGGAAGGGGGGCAATGAAAATGAAAAAAATAATAGCTGTGTGCGTTCTTTTTGTGTTGTCTGTCCATGTGGCAGGGGCTCCGGTGGCGGAAGCTAAGAAAAAGCCTCTGTCCCAGTACTCTGTCAAAACGTATAACTGGGGACTGAGCCTGAACCGGAACCATACAAAGCCCGGCGGGAGCGGGCCACCCGGATGGAAAT
>CANRMO010000226.1 GCA_947631755.1 uncultured Lachnospiraceae bacterium
GAAAGGGGACATTTTTGTTGTGCGCCCCGGGGAGAGCATCCCAGTGGACGGGATCGTCACAGAGGGAAGCAGCGCGGTAAATGAGTCGGCACTGACCGGGGAGAGTATCCCGGTCGACAAAGAGCCGGGTGATATTGTCTCGGCGGCCACGGTGAACCAGTCTGGCTTCATCCGCTGTGAGGCAGCACGGGTCGGGGAGGACACGACTCTCTCCCAGATCATCCAGATGGTGAGCGACGCGGCGGCGACGAAAGCACCGATCGCCAAAGTGGCAGATCGGGTATCGGGGGTATTTGTCCCCGCTGTGATAGCTGTGGCGGCGGTGACATTTCTTGTCTGGCTGTTCTGCGGACAGACATTTGGCTACGCGCTGGCGCGGGCAATCTCTGTCCTTGTTATCAGCTGTCCGTGCGCCCTCGGCCTCGCCACGCCGGTGGCGATTATGGTGGGCAGCGGCATGGGAGCGAAAAACGGTATTATGTTTAAGACAGCGGTATCCCTGGAGGAAGCCGGAAAGGTACAGATCGTGGCCCTCGATAAGACGGGGACCATTACCCGGGGGGAGCCGGAGGTGACAGATCTCTTTCCGGCGGAAGGCGTCACAGAGGAGGAGCTTCTCTCACTGGCGTCTGCCCTGGAGAAAAAGAGTGAGCACCCGCTGGCAAAGGCGGTTCTGTCCTATGGGGAGCGGCAGCAGGTGAGTGCCGGTGAGGTCACAGACTTTGAGGCATTGCCGGGCAACGGCCTTACTGGCCGATTAAAAGATGCCGTTTTATATGGGGGCAACCGGAAATTTATAGAGGGGAAAGCGGAAATCCCCGCCGGGTTTACAGAGAGGGAGAGAGCATTTTCTGAGCAGGGAAAGACGCCGCTCTTTTTTGCCAGGGACGGGAAAATGATGGGCATCATCGCTGTGGCGGATGTGATCAAGGAGGACAGCGCCCAGGCGGTGAGGGAATTGCAGAATATGGGGATCCGCGTAGTTATGCTGACCGGAGACAATGAGTGCACGGCCAGGGCGATTGGCAGGCAGGCGGGCGTGGATGAGGTGATCGCGGGAGTCTTGCCGGATGGCAAGGAGAATGTGATCCGCGGCCTGCGGGAGAATGGCCGGACGGCCATGGTGGGTGACGGCATCAACGACGCCCCGGCGTTGACCAGGGCGGATATCGGGATTGCCATCGGCGCAGGAACCGATATTGCTATTGATGCGGCCGATGTGGTGCTCATGAAGAGCCGTTTGAGAGATGTGCCGGCGGCGATCCGGCTGAGCCGGGCGACGCTTAAGAACATCCACGAAAATCTGTTCTGGGCATTTATTTATAATGTGATCGGTATACCGCTGGCTGCCGGGGTGTGGATCCCGCTTTTTGGCTGGCAGTTAAACCCGATGTTTGGCGCGGCGGCCATGAGCCTTTCTAGCTTTTGTGTTGTGACGAATGCGCTCCGGCTGAATCTGAAAAAGATCCACGACGCGTCAAAGGACAGGAAACGCAGTACAATAATCCAGAGTGATCAGAAGGAGGTGACAGATGCGATGACGACAAAGACAATGACGATTGAGGGAATGATGTGCGGGCACTGTGAGGCCCGGGTGAAAAAAGCCTTAGAGGGACTTAACGGCGTACAGGAGGCTGTAGTCAGCCATGAAAAAGGGACGGCTGTAGTTACCATGAGCGGAGAAGTCAGTGATGATGAGCTGAAAAAGGCAGTGGAAGACCAGGATTATAAAGTCACAGCAATTGAGGGATGAGTATCCGGCGCGCAGCATTTATAATGAGAATATAGGAGAGGTGATTATGGCGATTGAGAGGATTTCTGAGATCAGGCTTGGGGATATGCTGCTGATTTTTGAGCAGGAGACAGATTACAGGAGGGTGGGGTTTTACATGATACCCGCCGGTATGAGGGAACAGGATGTCAGTGAAAAAAAGTTTTACCGCGTGAACAGCCTGGCGCAGCTAAAGCTTGCGGGAGATCTATATCCGAACTGCTATGGCTGCGGCCAGACGATGCACAACTGTGAGACGGGGAATCTCTTTGAGTACGATTCACAGAGGGTAGAAAAAGAAGACGGCAGGCAGATCATTACTACAGTGATGAGAGACCGCAGAGGCTATGAGCTGGACAATGTGATCACGTACTATGAGGGGGAACAGAGCTTTGAGATGAAAAATGTTTTCCTGAACCAGAGCGGGGATGCGGTGGCGCTGGAGATGCTGTCCAGTTTTGAGATGGCGAATATAACGCCTTTTACCCCAGGGGATGCGCCGGATTCTCTTTTGGTACACCGCCTGCGCAGCAAGTGGAGCCATGAGGGGCGGCTTGTGACTGAGAAAGTGGAGGATCTGCAGCTGGAGCCGAGCTGGTCGAACTGGTCTGTGGGAGTGGAGCGGTTTGGGCAGAGAGGTTCTATGCCGGTCATGAAGTATTTTCCCTTTGTGGCTGTGGAAGATACGGCAAACCACGTGCTGTGGGGTGTGCAGCTCGCCCATGAGGCGTCCTGGCAGATTGAACTCTATCGGCAGGATGACGGCTTGCACATTTCCGGGGGACTTGCGGACCGGGAGTTTGGACACTGGATGAAGACGGTTCCGGGGGGCGGTTCTTTTGAGACGCCGACGGCGATCCTCAGTGTGGCAGAGGGAGATATTGACGAAATCTGCCACCGTCTTGTGGCCGCCGGGGAGAAGTATGTGGAGGCGGGGCCGGAGGAAGAGCAGGAACTCCCAATTGTTTTCAATGAGTACTGCACGACATGGGGCTGTCCTTCTCATGAAAATATCTCTGGCATTGTGGAGGCGATCCGGGATAAAGGATTTCACTATTTTGTCATTGACTGCGGGTGGTTCAAGGAGGATGGCGTGCCCTGGGATATCAGCATGGGAGATTACAATGTGTCTGACAGCCTGTTTCCGGACGGGCTGGAGAAGACGGTGGAAGTGATCCGGGACGCCGGAATGAAACCTGGTATCTGGTTTGAGATCGACAATGTGGGCAGTGCGGCGAAAGCGTATCATGAGACGGAGCACCTGCTCAGGCGTGACGGCCGCCCGCTGACTACATACAGCCGCCGGTTCTGGGATATGAATGACCCGTGGGTGCAGGAGTATCTCCGTGAGAAAGTGATCGGCACACTTAACAAATATGGTTTTGGCTATATGAAAATGGATTACAATGACACGATTGGCATTGGCTGTGACGGCGCGGAGTCGCTGGGAGAGGGCCTGCGAAAGAATATGGATGCATCGGTGCAGTTTGTCCGCCGGGTAAAGGAAGAGGTGCCGGGGATCGTATTGGAGAACTGTTCTTCCGGCGGCCATAAGCTGGAGCCATTGATGATGGGGATCTGTGCTATGGCGTCTT
>CANRMO010000227.1 GCA_947631755.1 uncultured Lachnospiraceae bacterium
TGGTGAGCTGCGGCGCACAGCTGATCCTCGCCGAAGCGAGGGAGAGGGCCGTCTGCATATTTTTTTATCTGTTCCTCCAGTTTCGCCTGGATCTCCGCCCCTATCAGCACCTGGTCCGATATGTATACGCTGGGCGTAAACCCCTTCTTTTCCTCCGGCACTTCGTACACCTTGCCGTATTCCATCAGGAGGTCATAGCTCGCGACCTCATAAATATTATAGCGGTAAACATTGAGATTCGGATACTTCTCTTCCATCTCCGACAAAAGTTTCTCCATCTTCTCACAGGAATCGCATGTCGAGGAAAAAAAATATACGGCCATGATCCGGTCTGAGGAAATTTTTATTGTCTTCTTTTTCTCATCCACCTCTGTCCGGAGCCCCATGTTGTCAAAGAGATCTGCCGGCGAATAGGTGACTCCCTCCACTTTCACATTTTCAGCAGAGAGCTCCACGACCTGGTCACTTGCGCTATAGCTCAACAGATTCTGATACCAGTTCACAAAATAGTGTCCTTTGCCGCCAGCATTTTCATCTTCCTTACAGTAGATCTCATCTTTTCCGCAGCGGGAGCATTCCTCAAACACATAACCCGCAGCTTCCGTGATTTCTTTCACCGGAAACAGCAGCTTTCCGGCCTCATCTGAATACACGGTAATTGTCTTCGACTTCCCGCCATCCAGGGAATTCACAAACTCATACTGCTCACTTGTGTACTCCTGTTCTTTTGCCCAGGCAGGCCGAAAACTGCCCAGTGCCGCCAGAACAAGACACAGTATCATCACAAAACGGATCTTCATATATTCCTCCATTCGCGCACATCCGATTCCATAACCGAAATCTCGCACACGGCAAAATACCATGTGCGAGACCAAACCCAATGTTCAAATTCATCTTTACTTAACCCATTAATTAATATGTCGGCCAGCCATTCCTGAAATACAGATCGCTGATCAACAAAGTCGGTGTGCCATTATTGCTTGCGTCATAGGCATGACGGGCAATCGTGTAGCTGTAATTCCCACTGACACCAGTTTTGCAAACATCCTGTCCGCCCGGGCCGATCCAGCGGGAATTACCCGCATCAAGGATAGATCCGCCGCCGCTGAGCAGCTGCTTGCCATTCTTGTCAACATACGGTCCGGTAACGCTCTTTGAGCGTCCGTACATAATCTTATATGTACTGTTCACACCGTTGCAGCATTTTCCGATCGAGGTAAACAAATAATAATATCCATTTACGTACATGATACATGGTCCCTCAATACCGCCGGAACGGTAAGCGATCTTGGTCGGTGAGCCAGCCGGTTTCATAGTGGACTGATTCAACCTCACAACATGGATCCCATCAAACCAGGAACCATATACCAGCCATGGTTTGCCAGCGGCATCAACCACCAGATTCGGGTCAATGGCATTGAACTTATCTCTTCCGTATTTTGAAGAGATCACAACGCCGTCATCTCTCCAGTCACCCTTGGAAATGGATGAGCAGGATACCAGGCCGATTGCTGAATTGTTTTTGCCAAACTCCGATACACTGTAAAAGCAGTAATATCTTCCTCTGTAGTACTCCAGATCTGGTGCCCATACATCATTTGTAGTCATGTTCGGTGCATAATTTTTCCACCATGACAATGGCTTTGCAAAAATCGGAAGACCATCCGTCCAGGTCTTTCCCCCATTGGTCGAAAACTTCATACCGATTCCCTGTCCGGTCGACGCGGACCACCACGTAGAGCCTTTCTCCTTAATGATCGTCGGATCATGGGTGACAACCCCTCCCGACAGATTCCAGAACGACGCCTGCGCACTTGGAACCAGCACGGCCATGGACAAAGCCATCCCCAGGGCAAGAATCTTTCCTGCTACACGAAACTTCCTCTTAAACAAAATTTCTACCTCCTATCTTTTTTTATTTGGGTTTGTTCAGATTCTACGCCCATCATACATTCAAAGACAGCATGTGTCAACAGATAATACAATATTGACATGGAAGAAACAGGAATTTTGTCAGAAATGCACAAAATATATTTCGGCTGTTTGTCTATTTTTTCGTTATAATTTACAATTCCTTACATATCGCAGGTAAACTCTTTTTTGCCCAGTTTGAAATATCTGGAAAATTACCCCTAATTTTTACTGAACTCCATCAGGACAAGCCCCTCATTCCGATCCAGCGCCGTCTGGATACTCCACGGATGGGTAAAGAGAAGTAACGGCTTACCCCTCAGATCTTTCACCTTTTTCGTATCCGAAGTCACAGAGAGGCCCGGGACATCCAAATCCTCATTCTGGATCCAGCGTACATGCTCATAGGGGAGCTGCTCCATGCGGATCTCAACATTATACTCATTCTGCAGGCGGTACTCGAGCACCTCGAACTGCAGCACGCCTACAACTCCCACGATAATTTCCTCCATGCCTGTATTGAACTCCTGGAAGATCTGGATCGCTCCCTCCTGGGCGATCTGGGTAATCCCTTTCATAAACTGTTTGCGTTTCATCGTGTCTACCTGGCGCACTCTGGCAAAGTGCTCCGGGGCAAATGTGGGGATCCCCTCAAACTGCACCGGAGTTTTCCCAGTAAAAAGCGTATCTCCTATAGAAAAAATACCCGGATCAAATACGCCGATGATATCCCCGGCATACGCCTCTTCAATATGTTTTCTCTCCTGGGCCATCATCTGCTGCGGCTGGGCAAGGCGGATTTTTTTGCCGCCCTGGGCATGCATCACTTCCATCCCCGCCTGAAATTTCCCGGAACAGATTCTCATAAATGCGATCCGGTCACGGTGCGCCTTGTTCATATTTGCCTGTATTTTGAACACAAATGCGGAAAACTCATCCGAGAACGGATCAATTTCCCCGCTCTCCGACTTCCTCGGCAGCGGTGATGTTGTCATGTCCAGAAAATGCTGCAGAAATGTCTCCACACCAAAATTTGTGAGGGCGGAGCCAAAGAACACCGGCGACAGTTTTCCGTCGCGCACCCGCTCAAGGTCGAACTCATCACTTGCCCCGTCCAAAAGCTCGATCTCCTCCGACAGAATATCATGGTATTCTTTCGTGATCAGGTCATCCAGTCCGGCATCACCGAGTTTCGCCTCCACAGTCTCTACCTTATGCCCGTTGTCCCCGGCGATAAATCGGGAGATCGTCTCTGTCCCGCGATCGTAGACCCCCTTAAAACTCTTGCCCGAGCCGATGGGCCAGTTCATCGGACAGGTGCGGATGCCAAGCACATTCTCAATCTGGTCAATCAGCTCAAAAGGATCCATGGCCTCCCGGTCCATTTTATTGACAAAAGTAAAAATCGGTATCCCCCGCATCACGCACACTTTAAACAATTTGATCGTCTG
>CANRMO010000228.1 GCA_947631755.1 uncultured Lachnospiraceae bacterium
CCCCAGTCCGATCTTCTGGGCCCAGATCACATAAGATTTCCCTTTGCACTCGAAGTAGGTCATATCCAGGGAAAAACCAGTGAATGATACGGTATCCCCGCTGGCGGCCTGGAATTTTCCTTTCGCTTCCCACTCATCGTTATATGGGTCGTCACCTTTGCACATCAGCACATGGCAGTTGATATCCCATCTGTTATTAGAAAGGCCGCTGGAAGCATAATACAGATACCACTTGCCACCGATATAATGCAGTTCCGGCGCCCAGATAAAGCGGTGCTCTGTCGAGCTGTCTTTCTCATCCCAGACAGTTTTTTCTGTTGCATTGTCCTTAAGTCCATCGAGAGTCGCAGACTTTCTCAACACAATCCGGTCATATCCCTCTGCATCCGTAGAGCGATACATTGGATAGGATGCCGTGAAGTAGTAGCTCCCGTCTGTCGGACTTTTGATAATGTACGGGTCGGCGCGGTCGGCAATAAAGATATCTGTCTTTGTGCCGGTCGGTCCCTCATCCGCCACATCACCCTCTATCTTATTTTTTTCATATAATTGTGTGATCTCACTCTCCGTCTTTGCCCCATTGAACACCTGGACTTCTCTTACAAACCCGGCCCATGTGGGATCCTGGTAGGATGATTTTCCGATGTAGGCGGCCAGATTATTTCCAAAGTCGCTGAATTTCCTGTTTAATTTTGAGGATCCGACTTTTTTCCCGTTGAAGTAGCCGGTAATGCTGTCGGCTGTGATCACAGTGACATAGTGGTTCCATGCTTTCCCCGTCACCGGGCCCGCCACACCGTTTGATGCGATAGTCGGGCTGACCCCCGTTTCTGTGTTATATGGCATAGCCGCATTCACCGAATTGGTCATGACCGATTTCATCTGCCCGGCCAGGTTACTCGGATTTAAGAGCCAGTAAGATACTGGGAGATTTTCCTTTGTACCAACAAACATTGCGCTGGTATTCATTGGCCCGCTGTAATTTTTCAGCCAGATGGAAACGGTAAATGAATCCTTTCCGGCAAATACCTTTTCCGGAAGTTTGATATAACTGCCATTTTTCTCCAGGAGAAGAGAATCGTATTCTTTCTTTTGGGCACTCACGCCGAAAAGCTCCGCATCGTTCCCATTCCCTGACTGATCCAGCAGAAATTTTCCGTCCTGGCTGCATGTCATATTATAATGAATCAATTCCTCTCCCTCCACTGCCGGTTTATCCGCGGGGACAGGCGTAGCCGTAGGACTTGCAGGGGAGGCCGACGGAGTAGCTGTAGGGCTTGCGGGGGAGGCAGATGGAGCTTCTGCTGTGTCCTTCTGTGCCTTTTTTGTCACCGTAACGTTGACCGTTCTCGTGACTGTCTGAGCCTTTATTTTGATTTTGGCCCGGACAGTTGCTGTGCCCTTTTTTACGCCTTTGACTGTGACAGATTTTTTTGTTTTTTTGGACAGCTTAATAAATTTTTTCCCCTTTATCACCGTCCATTTTACACTCTTTATTTTCAGTTTCGTCTTATTTTTAACATGGATCTTCGTCTTTTTTCCGGCTTTGACACGAATTTTTGTCTTGCTCAGTTTCAGCGTCTTTTTCGTGACCGCAGACGATTTCTTCGCCTGTGCTGTAGAGGCCGAAAGCGGTGTTACCGCCATTGCAGCCGTCAGCATCAGGACAAGCATTTTTTTCATTTTCTTTCCCATGGGCAAACCCTCTCCTTTATCTGAATTTTTTGACATCATTATATATCAGATAAAGTGGCAAGTCCATGATGTTACCCGCCATGAATTTGATTTTTTTTGCTTTTTTCATATCCGTTTTATTGATCAATTCTGTCCGGCCATTTACAAAACTTATTATTTTTTACCGCTGATCTTTTCCAACGCCTCGATCACCTTATCGACAGCGGGTTTATCTGCTACGAAGTAATCCATGCCGTCCTTATCCACAGCATAGAAATTCACCCCGTCATAGGGCCAAAACGTCACTGTGACATCTCTGCCATCTTCATGGAATACTACAGTGAGGACTGGTTTCTTCCCCGCCCCCGTGTCGGCAGAACTTTTTACTTTTGAGGTGTAGGTGAGTTCTGACAGAAGCGAGTACGCGCCCTCAAGAGCTTTTGCCTCCTCTTCCGAAACACTCTTCCCTTTTAAAGTATAAGTGGTCTCTTTTTCCTCTCCTTTTTCTGTCGTCTCACAGGAGACTTTCAGGGAAGTGTCCCCAAAAGTAGCGTCGTATCCGCTTATATCTGCTATCTCGCGGCCATAGATATCCGTGTCCATCACAGAGAATGCATCAATCCCTGTCATATTCTCTACAGAAGTAGAATCCATTGAGTATACAGTTGTAGAATCCTCTCCTGGCAGGCATACATAGTAATACCCATCATCGGCTTCTTTTCCGATGTTCAGCACCAGTTCTCTGTACACTCTGTCTTTCTCCGGAATCTCTTCTGCCCCGGCATCGGAGCCGGCAGAACTATCCCCGGAAGATTCTGCAGACACAGCGCTGCCAGATGCTCCCGCTGCATCCTGGGAACGGCTCTCATAATATTTTATCGTTATTTTTGATTGCGGATTGTCCAGACCGTATTTTGCCAGATCCCTTGTGTTGTAATCCTCTACCTGGCTAAAAGACAGTTCCGAGAAATAGCCGAGTGTTGTGTCCCAGTCCGAGGTGCTGGCGGCCAGAGGTTTTGCATAGGGTTTTGTGATATTCCAGGAAGAATCCGGATTGACTCTCTCCTTCTTCCGGACGGCTTTCGCTGCAAAATCCTTTCCTTTTTTGTTGTCCACCTGAATCGCTGTCATATGCCCCGTCTCAATCTGGGGCAGTTCTTCTACTGTGATCAGCGAATTTTCCTCGATATCAAATGCGCTGTAAAGCTCTTCTTCCATGCAGTAGATCTTGTCCCCGGAAGAGGACAGGCCGTAATATCCCCCTACAAGGGGAACCGCCGCTCCCAGGTCATATCGGTGCACAGCCCCATCCCCGGTTCCGATCTGTATTGTCATAACCGGCTCTGACAGTCCGTACTCTGACAGATCGGTATCCTCTGTCTTTTCCAGAGACCTTGAAGCTGTGACAGGATTGAGGCAGGCAAGCAGATCTTTTACACTATCCTCATTTAAAGGTGCGCCACTCCCGTCACTGAGACGCCAGCCGCTCTCTTTTTTCTCCAGGGAGAGTGTTTGCTTTCCCCCGGCAGATACCTTTACAGAAGAGATATCCTCTGTTTTTATGCTGTCGACAGTGATCGTCTCCTCTGTCTCTTTGCCGCTCGTTTTCTCATCCCCGTCTTCGCCTTTGCCCTTTGGGATAAGAAAATAGGCGATGACTGCAATTGCCAGT
>CANRMO010000229.1 GCA_947631755.1 uncultured Lachnospiraceae bacterium
CTGAGGCCGCCGTTATGACTGGTTTCGAGAATAACTCCGACGTAGTAAGGCTGGCTGCCACTGCCCCGCTGTTTAACAAAGTGATCAACGACGGAACTTACCGCTGGACGCCGGACGCCATCTGGTTTGACAACGAATCGGTGTGGCGCACGCCAAACTATTATGTGCAGCAGTTATTTGCGCAAAATCTCGGCACAAAACTGCTCAGCACAAGCTACCGCACATATATAGGCGGTGACCGGCGCAAATATACCCCCTGCGGGGGCATCAGCATCGCCGTTGCCGAGGGTGAGATTGTCCTGAAAAAGCTTATCATCACCTCCAATCTGAACCAGGGAATCTGGCTGGACCAGGACTTCACCCAGGAACTGAACCCGAAACTGATCTCCATCATCCCGGAGGATGACCAGATCCAGAAAGTAGACGGCGGGCTGCTTATTTCCAGTGGCTCACAGGAGCGCCACGGATTCTTTATTGATGAGACATCCTGGTTTAATTACACCGTACAGCTGGTGGTAGAAAAGAGGACAGAAAACGCACAGATTCTTGTCGGCACCGGCCTCCATGGCCTGAACAATCACCTGTTTAAGACCGAACGGCTGTCTGTTCACGAATACTGCATCGGTTCCGGCCAGTACGGCACAGGATTGAAAGTCATAAAAGAGGGGAAAGAGGGATACCGCATGGGCGACTACTCTTCCAGTGGCTTTGCCGGAAATCTCCGAGCCTGTTACAGTGATCCGGTTCCCGCCGGACACGATTACATGGTAAGTGTCAATTACGGCGGTGTCGAAAACAACACCATCTCCTGCTACTATACTGACGAGACAGAAGTTATCAGAGGAAAACTCGACTGCAAACTGGCCGCCTACACCCATGATATTTACCACTCTGTCACAGCAGATGATAAGCGGGTCTACATCAAACTGGTAAATGTGGAGGACTTCGGCAAACACCTGAAAGTCAATCTGGAGCACCTGCACACGCACGACCAGGGAAAACTGATCACTCTGACAGGAAGCCCCGAACTGGTACATGAACAGAATGTCAACACAAAAAATAAAGAGCAGATCGTTCCTGTGACCACACATATTCCTGTGTCCAAAACCGGATTTGAACTGATCCTGCCGCCCAATTCTGTAAATGTAGTGATACTCAAAAAAACAGACTCATAATTTTAGATAATCGTGTATAAAGACACTTCTTTTCGTCAATAACTAGTACAAAGCAGAGGCTGGCCAATATGCCAGCCTCTGGATATTGAATGAAAAGGAGTGTTTTCTCATGAAATCATTTGTGGATCAGGATACGTGTATCTCCTGTGGATTATGCGTCTCCGCTTACGATGAACTTTACACCTTTAATGATGACGGAAAAGCAGAGTGCATCGTGGATGCCATTCCGCCGGAGTGTGAAGAGGACGCCAGGCAGGCGGAACTGAACTGCCCGGTAAATGCGATAAAAGTTTCAGAATAAAACCACGAGCGTCACGCTTCGCGTGACTGCTCGGGTTCGCGGGCGCGCTCGGATCGTCTTGTGCAGGCACAGACGATCCTCACTTTGCCTTCGCGCAAATATAAAGAGCCGATTGCCCCATTCTCGCAATCGACTCTTTTCTTTAATAATTAATTTTTCCTGTTATAATTAATCAGGCAACCTTTCAGAATGATCTCCCGCTCATTATCGGTCAGATCTCCGAGACGGAGATCCATCTCTTTCATGCCCTTATTCACCACATAGGCTTTCACTGTGCCCTCCTTTGTCTCAATTGCCTTTTTGATATCTTTGACAAAGATGTAATCTTCTTTGTCAAACGGCAGCTCGCCGTCAAATACAAAGGGAAGCATACCCCAGTTAATGAGATTGGAGCGGTAACGCTTAGTGGCGTACTCGCGCGCGATATTTGCCATGCCGCCGAGGACGCGCTGACAGCTGGCCGCCTGCTCTCTGGCCGAGCCATCTCCCGGCTTTACCGCAAAGATCACACTTCCCACCTCGGTCTCCTCCGGCACAACATCAAATTGCCTGCGGATCGTGTCGTAAATCTCTCTCAGCTGTCCATCCTCACTGTAGAAATCTGCCCCCTCAATCCGGGCTTTCTCAACTCGCTGCACCTCTTTTGCCTTTCCGACATATGCGGGATCTTTCCTGGAGAGAGTAAACTCTGCCAGACCCAGCGGATTGGAGCGGTAGGAAGAAGTCTCTCCGGAGGGGATCAGCTCATCCGTCGTCGTCACCGGATCATGGATCATAGACACCACCTTTAACAGCACATTCTCTGTCAGTGGATACATTTTCGGCCAATCAACGATGTTTGGCCCAAATTTGATCTCAACGCCGGGATCTGCTTTCCCCACCCCGTCAAATACACGGTTATCGTAAATAGACTTATCAAAGAAATATTTCGGTTTTGTGAAATTCACATCTATATCGGTCGCCGCCGTCAGATAACCTTTATTGGCAGCAGTGGCCGCGATTGAGCGGGCGTCCATCAGCGCAACCGAGGCAATCTGCCCGTTTGTCACCTTAGAGCCCTCACGGTTCGGGAAGTTTCTTGTGGAGTGGCGGATACTCAGCCCCTTGTTGCTCGGCACATCCCCGGCCCCGAAACACGGCCCGCAGAAAGCAGTGCGCACCGTCGCTCCAGTCGCCATGAGATCCGCGATCGCTCCGTTTTTCACAAGCTCCATAAAGATTGGCTGAGACGCCGGATAGACACTCAGGGAGAACTCATCGGATCCGATTGTCTTCCCGCGCAGGATATCCGCCGCATCACAGAGGTTTTCAAATCCGCCGCCGGCGCAGCCCGCAATGACTCCCTGCTCCACATAAAGTTTCTTGTCATGGATCTTGTCCGTCAGCTTAAACTCAATTTCATTGTTGTCCAGGCTGATAAGGGCTTTCTTTTCTACATCCCGCAGGATATCTTCCAGATTGCCATTCAGCTCCTCGATCGTGTACACATTGCTCGGGTGGAACGGCATGGCGATCATTGGTTTCACCTGGGAGAGATCCACTTCCACAACCCCGTCATAATAGGCAACCTTTTCCGGGTTCAACTCTCTGTAATCCCCGGCGCGCCCGTGAATCTCATAAAATTCTTTCACAGCGCCATCCGTTCTCCATATGGAGGAGAGACAAGTCGTCTCTGTCGTCATGACGTCCACACCGATGCGGTAATCTACACTCAGATTATCGATGCCGTCGCCGACAAACTCCATCACTTTGTTGTTGACATAACCATTTTTAAATACTGCACCGATAATAGCCAGG
>CANRMO010000230.1 GCA_947631755.1 uncultured Lachnospiraceae bacterium
ATCAACGAAGAAGAGACGGCGAAGACCATCCGGAAACTGCTGAATCAGAAAAAATCCAAAACCCTTGAGCCGGTGTACCGCAACGGCGCCGTCAAACACGGGAAAGATGATGTGGGAAATACTTATGTTGAGATCAGCCTGAGTAAACAGCACCTCTGGTTCTTTAAAGACGGCGAGCTGAAAATGCAGTCTGATGTCGTGACGGGCCTTCCGACGAGGGAGCGCCAGACGGTGCGGGGCGTGCACCGCATTTACGGTAAACAGAAAGACCGTTATCTCGGCACAATCGCCGTTCAGGGATACCGCACCCATGTGAATTACTGGATGCCCTTTAATTGGGACGGACAGGGGCTGCACGATGCGACATGGAGAAGTAAATTTGGCGGCAGTTATTATCGGTCCGGGGGTTCCCACGGCTGTGTGAATATGCCACTGAATAAAGCTGCAAAATTATACGATATGGTAAGCATCGGAACGCCTGTCATCGTTTACTGAGAGGTGGCGGCATGATTTTTATCTGGATTGCCGGTTCTCTGGCTGTGCTGCTGCTCGTTTCCTATTCGGTACTGCGATATCATCATTTGTGGAACCGGTATCATCTGCCGGATATTCCCTATTTTGTGATACAGGCATTTTTTATACTGCTTGCCCTCCTGTGCGGCATAAAAGCCTCGTGGATACCGAATGAGGCAGTGCGGAATGTGTTACAGGCAGTCAGCGCCGTCTATGCCAGTGTCATGCTCTATACCCCAGTATTCTGTTTCTTTCGGGGAATTGTGCGGTTTGTCGGAAAGAGAATGAAGAATAAGGGAAGGGTATTCCGCTTTTTCAACCACCCATCTAAATCTATTTATTGTATTTTTTTCCTGACAGCATTGATCGGTGTTGTTTCTTTTTGCCGGATGAGGTATGTTGTTGTCACGGACTACCAGGTGTCTGTCCGCAAACCGGCAGAGACGGAGGAGATGAAGATTGTGTTCCTGTCAGACCCTGGTCTTGGGAGTACAATGACAAAGGAATCTTTTGCCGGTCTTGTCAGCCGGATCAACCGATGTGAACCGGATCTGGTGATTTTGTGCGGGGATATTCTCGACCGGAACGTATCCGGGCCGCTGAAGTCTTATGCGGCAGAACATTTACAGGATCTTTCCGCCACCTATGGTGTGTTTTATGTAGAGGGAAATAAAGAGCTTCGGATGGGGGAAGATTTTGCGGCATGGTTTGAGAATATCGGGATTACTGTCCTTAACGACCGCACCGCCCATCTGGCCAACGGCGTTCAACTGGTGGGGCTCCGGGATCTCTCTGATCCAGAGAAATTACCGCCGGAGACGGTAATGCAGGGAGTTGACCGGGAGAGGCCGGTTGTGGTGGCGTCCCATCGGCCAAAGGAGCTAAAGAAGTTATCTGCTGCCGGGGGAGACCTTGTGTGCTGCGGGCACACGCTGGGCGGGCAGTATCCTCTCGGATCCCTTGCAGTGCGTGCAGTGAATGATATGAATTATGGAATAAAAGAATACGGCGCCATGAGGGCCATCACCACATCCGGTGCGGGCGGATGCGGGATCGCATCAAAACTCACAGCGCCAAGTGAGATCGTACTGATCCGGGTCAGTTTTGAGGGATGATCTCTTAGGTATGGTTCAGAAAGGTCAGCACCATGGGGAGAGAACCTGGCCGATCGGCTCATTAATTACAAGATCAGCCTGGCTATCCCGGCTTGTTTTGTCCCGGTTGATCAGAACCAGTTTATTCCCCCGGTAATAATCGATCAGCCCGGCGGCCGGATATACGGCGAGAGATGTTCCGCCGATAATGAGCATATCAGCATTCCGGATATAGGAGACGGATTTTTCCATCGTCGCAGAATCCAGTCCCTCCTCATAGAGTACGACGTCCGGTTTGATGATCCCTCCGCACTCACAGCGGGGTATCCCTTCCTGGTTTATAATATCTTCCAGGCTATGGGCGTGTCTACAGTCCATGCAGTAGTTGCGCAGGACAGAGCCGTGCAGTTCCAACACTTCCCGGCTGCCTGCTTTCTGGTGCAGGCCGTCAATATTCTGAGTGATGACGGCTTTTAATTTTTCCTGTTTTTCCAGATTTGCCAGCGCGATGTGCGCATTGTTCGGTTCGGCGTCTGGAAAGAGCATCTTGTTGCGGTAAAACCGATAAAATTCTTCCGTCTTCCGCATAAAAAACGTGTGGGACAGGATTGTTTCCGGCGGGTAGTCGTACTCCTGGTTGTACAGGCCGTCCACACTGCGGAAATCAGGGATATTGCTCTCTGTCGATACGCCTGCTCCGCCAAAGAAAACGATATTGTCGCTTCCGCTGATCCACTCAGCCAGCTGTTCTCTTGCCTCCATGGTTCATTCCCCCATTCAATATTCAGATTATCCTTATGTTACCATAATTTTTCTGTATCCACAAGTGCGCCTGGTATTTTAATGCCGGATGATAAATGTCTTTGTGTATCCGGAATAGATCCATTTTCCGTTTTTTCGGATGCGGCTGCGGAGACGGACTTTTAAATTTTTCTTTTTCCGCTTTATTTGAATCTTTTTTTTGGATGGCAGGATCTTTTTCTTCCATTTTCCCCGGCCGTATCTGGTGTAGACAACGGTCTGGCTCTTATTTGTCCTCTTTCGCCAGGAGAGGAGGATGGCATGTTTTTTCTTCTTTATTTTTATCCGGTCCGGTTTTTTTGGCTTTTTAGATATTGTGGTATTTTTTGACCCGTCAGACGATGGTTCTTTCTTTGGGGAGGGGGCTGCCTGGGAACCCGGAATTTTCTCTTCCTGGCTGCCCGGATCCGGCCGGTCAGAACTTTTATCTACATCGCTGACAGCAAAGAGTGTGCCGCTGTCATTCGAATAATAGAGTGTGCCGTCGTTTCCGGGAGTGACACTCGCCATACAGTACTGCGTGGCGGACGCGGGCTCATAGAGTGTCTGGAAAGAGCTGCTGGCAGCATTTTCATCGTCCCGGATAAAATAGATCCCTCCTGGCATCTGGTTAAAAGTCGTGTACACGTAGACTTGTCTGTGATTTTCCCCGGAGGAGTATCCGGCAGAGACGAGAGGAGAGGACTTTATTTCGCCGCCTTTGTTTCCTTTTACTGTGTAGATACAGTTCAGGGAGAGGGCGTTAAGCACGGACAGATACCCGTATTGGTCGGCCGCACACCCCACATAGATGCGGTTGTTATAGATCGTCGGTGTGCTG
>CANRMO010000231.1 GCA_947631755.1 uncultured Lachnospiraceae bacterium
GATCGATGAGTACGGCCCCGGGCACAATTCATTCACGAAGGATGAAGAGGGAAATGATATCTTTGTATACCATTCCCGCTCTAAGGAGTGCTATGAGGGGAAATGCGGATATGGCGGCGAAGACCCGCTCTATGATCCGTGCAGGAGCGCGAGAATACGCACAGTAAAGTGGGGGGATAACGGACTTCCCATATTGAATCAGTGATGGAGCAGATGACATTATTTGAGGACAGTGTCCCAAGGCCCCTCGCTGACCGTCTGCGTCCTCAGTTATTGGATGAATATGTGGGGCAGTCACATCTTCTTGGGCCGGGTAAAGTGCTTCGCCGCCTGATCGAGAGTGACCAGATCTCTTCCATGATCTTCTGGGGGCCTCCGGGAGTTGGCAAAACGACTCTTGCCAGGATCATTGCAGAGCGGACAAAAGCGTCATTTATTGATTACTCTGCCGTCAACAGCGGGATCAAAGAGATACGGACGGTAATGCAGAAGGCGGCAGAAAAATGCCGTTATGGGGAAAGGACAATTGTTTTTGTTGATGAGATCCACCGCTTTAACAAAGCACAGCAGGATGCATTTCTCCCTTTTGTTGAAAAGGGAAGCATCATTCTGATTGGCGCCACAACGGAAAATCCATCGTTTGAAATTAACAGTGCCCTTTTGTCGCGGTGCAAAGTGTTTGTCCTGTATGCACTGGAAAAGAAAGAACTGGTGGAGCTGCTGAAGCGGGCACTTGCAGACAAGAGAGGGTTCGGAAGCCAGAAGATTGAGATTTCAGAAGATATGCTTGAGATGATCTCTGTATTTGCAAATGGAGATGCCCGGACGGCGCTGTCAACACTGGAGATGGTCATCTTAAACGGAGAACTGGACAGCAGCGGCACAGTGACGGTCACAAGGGAGACGTTAGAGCAGTGCATTTCAAAAAAAGCGCTTCTGTATGATAAAAAAGGAGAAGAGCACTATAATCTCATTTCTGCCCTCCACAAGTCTATGAGAAATTCGGACCCGGATGCTGCCGTGTACTGGCTGGCGAGGATGCTGGAGGCCGGGGAGGATCCGCTCTACATTGCCAGGCGTGTGACCCGGTTTGCCAGCGAGGATGTGGGGCTGGCAGATCCCCGTGCCCTGGAAATTTCTGTGGCGGCGTATCAGGCCTGCCATCTGATCGGGATGCCGGAGTGCAGCGTGCATCTGACCCAGGCGGTTGTGTATATGTCGCTGGCGCCGAAATCCAACGCGCTGTATTCGGCTTATGAGAAAGCAAAAGCGGATGCGGTAAAACAGCTTGCAGAACCGGTCCCCCTCACACTGAGAAATGCTGTTACCGGATTGATGGAGGAACTGGAATACGGAAAGGGGTATCAGTACGCCCATGATACAGAAGAAAGGCTGACAGATATGAAATGTCTGCCCGACCCGCTTGCCGGAAGACGGTACTATCTGCCAACGGAGGAGGGTGTGGAGGGGAAATATAAGACAAGGCTGGAACAGATCCGGGCCTGGAAAAAAGATAGGGAAAAAGATAGGGATGAAAAAACAAGTTGACAAGCGGACTGTTTTTTTGTATAATTCTATTTGTGTCTGGCGGATATCAGTATATCGCCGGAGTGCGCGCGAGTGGCTCAGCTGGTAGAGCACAACCTTGCCAAGGTTGGGGCCGCGGGTTCGAGTCCCGTCTCGCGCTTTTTAATATAGTGAAGTCAAGAGGGAGTAATCGGTACATTTTTTAATGTATAGTATTATCGACACACTGGTGCCCAGGCACCCGGTAATATTTTAAATGATGAGACTCATGGCAGCGTTTTTGCTGCTATGGGTCTCATTTCTTTGTGCGAGGGCAAAGTGAGGATATGCATGTGACAGGAGAGAAAGAATATGGATTGGAATTTTTTGTTTGTTACAAATAGCGTGCTTCTGGGGGTGGGACTTGCCATGGATGCCTTTTCTGTTTCTCTGGCGAACGGGCTGAATGAGCCGGCGATGAGGAGGGGAAAAATGGCTTGGATTGCAGGCACATTTGGTTTTTTTCAGGCATTGATGCCCATGGCCGGGTGGATCTGTGTGCACACGGTGGTGGAATATTTTCAGGCTGCCAGGCGGTTTATTCCCTGGATCGCCCTGGCACTGCTATTATATATCGGCGGCACTATGTTGGCGGGAGCGCTTGAAAAAAAGGAGGACGGGGAACGGGAGAGGAAAGCACTCAGTCCGGCGGTTCTGCTGGTGCAGGGGGTGGCGACCTCTATAGATGCGCTGTCCGTTGGCTTTACAATCGCAGATTACAACTGGCAGATGGCACTGGCCAGCGCCCTTATTATTGCGGCAGTCACATTTGGGATCAGTCTTTCCGGCCTTATTCTTGGAAGGAAATTCGGTGTGAGATTGTCTGGCAGGGCAGAAATTCTCGGCGGAGTTATACTGATCGTCATAGGGATTGAAATTTTTGTCCGGGGAATAGCCGGGTAAAACACCGCGGCGACACATAAATGACACACAAAATTATTTTAAAAATTGCTGACAATTCCACAGATATGGTGTATTATGTAAAGGAGAAAAATCTTATATATTTCAGAGGGAAAAGGGGCAGTGGGAATTTCATGAAAGCAGGGAATAAGAAGGGGAATCATAAAAGAATTGCGGCAGGGATCGGGATAGTAGCCATGGCAGTGATCATGGCAGTACTTATTTTTAACAGTATTTATTATAAAAACCGCTGGTACAGGCATACCGTTATCAACGGAGTAGATGTTTCGGGACAGACATTGAGCGATTCAGAGCAGCGGCTGAGGGCGGCCAATCAGGATTATGTCCTAAAGATCGCGGCAAGACGGGGCGGAGAATTAGAGATCAGAGGAGAGGATATCGGATATTCTTTTGCAATCAGTGAGGCATTTCAGAAAGCGTTTGAGGACCAGCATAAATCGCTGGCTGTGTTTTACCGGGGCGGAGAGCTGTCATTGGAGTACAGTGTTTCTTTTGACAGTGGAAAATTAAATGAAATTTTGCAGAATTCAGTTTTGGTGGCCGGGAGTGATGATTATAAGATCAGGAAACCGCAGTCTGCCACGGTAAAGTTTTCGAAAGAACAGAATCAGTATGTGGTGGCGGGGGAGGATCCGGGGAATACCCTGGATCAGTCCGTGTTTGTCACCGCGGTGGAGAACGCTCTGAGACAGGCGAAATCTCAGATCGATCTGGGGGATTCTGACGCATACCCGGATGTG
>CANRMO010000232.1 GCA_947631755.1 uncultured Lachnospiraceae bacterium
AAAAATCAAAAAAGGTTCTCTGGCTGAACAATGATGCAATGTATTCTGGACTGGTGTTTCTGGGTGGTAACATCTATTACTCAGCCCCGACGGGAACGGATTATTTTATGTATTCTTTTGATCTTGGGAGCGGGGAAAGACAGGAGGTGCTCCATTACGGACTTGAAAGATATACAGAGCACAAAATGTCTGGTGTGCTGGATATTGATAAGGATTATGTTTATATCTCAAATGTTATGGTTCCCCGAAAAGGCGGGAAGATGATTCCGATTGGTAATCTGTATGAGGAAAAGGACAGGCCGGGTAATATCATCCATAATAAAAAATATGTGTTCTATATTGACTGGGATTATCGAATCCACCGGATAGATAAAAAGACAAGAAAAGATGTCATTATCAGTACTATCAAAGCCATGGGAATAGAGTGCACGGAAGACAGTCTTTATGTGCAGGGATGTGATAAGTATTTGGAAAAGTATTTGGATAGCTTTTTTGAAGAAGATGATGATGAAGGGGAGCTGCTGCCGCCGCGCTGTGATGACTATTCTTATGATCTTTATTATATGGATTTAGACGGGAAACACAGGAAGAGACTCTGGAAAGGAGATGATAAGTCGTATAAGTGTAAGGATTGGTTACAGGATGAATAAGAGTTTGATTGAAAAACAAAAAATGCAACATTTTTCCTTTTTCATTCGTTTTATTTATATAACACAAGATGGGGTAAGTAGAAGAAAGTTACTATGTGATGTCCCTCATCACAGGGATGCGGTGCAGCTCCGATGCATATTTAAGATGCTGCTTAATGGATGGCGGAAGGCCTGGATAACTGGAGGGAATATAAGTGAAAAAATTTTTTGTCTGTGTATGTTGTTTTATTATGATAGGCCTTATTTGTATGGCCTGCCAGGGGAGAAAACTGGCGGGAAACTTTACAGATAACACACCGTCTGGTGTGGCTGTGAGTGGTAATTATCCAATTGTAACCGATGAGACTGGCAGGGAGAGGGAACTAAGACTGGGGGAAATCAACACAGAGGATACAGGAAGGTGGTTTTCTGAGTTCTATTTTCCGGCCCTGTATTCTCAAGTGGCTGAGGGGCATTATTATTATTTGAGGGCAGATGGACAGGGGCATTATAATATATTTTGTGACCGGGGGGACTGGGTCGGTATGTTTGTTGTGGAGAAGAAAGGATATTGTGTGACGGGATTTACAGAGTGTGAAGGTAATTTTTATGCTCTCCTTGAAGACGGCACAGTTTCTGGGGATGAGGAAGACGAATGTGAAGGAGGAACAGCGCCATTGCTTGCGCGGGTAGATGTTAAAAAAGGGAAGGCCATAGTGGTTTATGACTTTAATGAGCCGCATGGGTATGTAGATTTGGAATTTGAGACAATGTCATGGTATAGAGGATACTTTTATTATTTAGAGCGTCTGGAGGAAGCTTTTCCAGAGGAGGATTGGAAACTGATGAGGATAGGAGATGATTTTAAGCATCCAGAGGAAGTGTTTACGCTGGGTACAGATTTGCAGGGGATTAATGGCTTTTCAAAATATCTGGATGGAAAAGTGTTTTATGTGGAGGAAAAAGTCGGGGAAGGTGAAATATATTTGTATTCTGTTGACCTGAAAAGCGGAGAGAAAAAAGAAGTTTTAGTTTATTCTTTAAAAAAAGATGATATTCAAAGTGATTCATGGGTTAGTTATTTTTTATTGAATGGGATAGATAAGGATTATATTTATATAGGGAATATGATGATTCCACGCGGGGGAGGGAACCCCATTGTATTTGGGAAATGGGATAAAATCGATCTTCATAGCATTGTATATAATTCCCGTTATGTTTTTTATATTGATAGGGAGTATAATATACACCGTTTTTGTAAAGATACCCAAATGGATAGCATTATCAGTGATGTAAAAGCCCAGGATATACAATGCACGGAGAATGGAATATATGTGCAGGAATACGATGAATTTTCAAATTATTTTGATATAAATGATCATGTACCTCCGTATTACTGCAACCACTATTCTTTTAATCTCTATTATATGGATCTGGATGGTAAATGCAAAAAGAGGCTCACAAAAGGGAGCAATGGGAAACTGCTGGTTTCAGAGAAGTAAAGTAAACAGGTGTTTCTGCAACATTTTCCCCTCTGTATTCGTTATATTTATATAATGGAGAAAGAAAGTGAACTGAAAATAGCTTTAAGAAGTTATAAATGGCGGGAGGTTTGGATTATGATGAAAAATTTATTTTTAACAGCGGTGTGTGCCGTTCTGGTATGTGCCGGATTGTCTGGATGCCAGAGCCATCCAGGAAGACAGGATACAGAAAGGGGTTTACAGGGACAAAATATTTCAAGTGCAGTTATTACGGGTGCAGCTTTGGGGGGTGACAGTGGCACAGGCCAGGCAGTGTCAGGCAGGATGGATGATGATGTACTTGAAAAACCAGAGCTGGATACCACAGGGGGAGAAGATGGAAATCCGGCTTCTGCCAGCGCCATAAGCGGGAAATACCCGGTTGTGACGGATGAGACCGGGCAGGAGAGGGAGCTTAGACTGGGGAAGGCGGATATGGAAGATAAGGGGGTGGAGTTTTGTGATGCCTCTTTGTGTGTGGGAGACTATTCGCAGGTAGCGGGAAATCATTATTATTATTTGAGAATGGACCACACAGAGAAAAAATATACACTGTACCGCGACCAGGGGCAGCGGGTGGGGGAGTTCCGATTCTCTGCTGAATCGGAAAAATATCATATGAATTCGTTTGTAAAAGTAGGGGAAGACTATTATGCACTGCTTGACCGTTATTATGTGCCCGATCCAGAAGAAAATGATTTAATTTACAAACACCAGATTGTGCGGGTAGATATGAAGAAAGGGCGGACAGAACTGGTTTCCCAGCTTCCGGATGGAGATATATTTGATTCGCCTTACGATCCGCCCTACTGGTACAGGGGGGCTATATATTATAAATATAAAATTGGAACTGTGATGAAAGTGGACATTGCACGTAAAAAATCAAAAAAGGTTCTCTGGCTGAACAATGATGCAATGTATTCTGGACTGGTATTTCTGGGTGGTAAGATCTATTACTCAGCCCCGACGGGAACGGATTATTATATGTATTCTTTTGATCTTGGGAGCGGGGAAAGACAGGAGGTGCTCCATTACGGACTTG
>CANRMO010000233.1 GCA_947631755.1 uncultured Lachnospiraceae bacterium
GATTATATTCTGCCCCCGGGATACGGACGGGTCTCTGTCAGTGGGACGCCCGGCGAAGAAGTCCGGTCGGTCATAGACCCGGGCGCCCCAGTGTTTCTCACCGGGGATTATGGCGGCGGGCTGTCTGTGCCAGTGAAAGCGCGGGGCGATATGGCGGGAAAGATGTGCCGCATAGAGGGCGGGAACGGAGAATGGGAAGATTTTTTTGTGACGGGGTGGGAAGAGGGAGGGCCGGTTTTCACAGAGGCCGGACTGAGAGGGAAGTATCCGAAAGGCAGCAGGGTTTACGGACTCTACTGCGCGGTGGCAGATGAGGAGGGGAGGGCGGTGGTGATCCGCAAAGAGGGGGCGGTGCAAATAAATTTACACCGCCCAGGCGAACCCTCTCACAATTCAGAATAACCGAAACCGTTTACAATGGCATCAATCTTTTCTTTATTTCTGCAGTAAGGACATTCTTCCGGGCTGAATGTCTGGTAATCCGGAAGATTTTCCGCGTCGAATATGTGGTGTACTGGTTGCCCATAGATTTCTTTTGCGGCACTGAAGATCGCAGAGATTCCCTGGATGATGCCGCCGTAGTAGCGGATGCATTCAAGGCTGCGGGCAATCGTCCGGCCTGTGGTGGCAGAGGCGAGGAGCAAAAGAATGTTCTTGCCGCGCACCATCGGCTGAAGGTTGTCCCGGAAGATCATCTGGCCGTTGCCGTCAAACTCGGGGGTGATCACATAGAGCGTGTTATGTCTGTTCAGGGACATAATACCATTTTTCGTGAGCTCGTCGGCAAGGCAGGAGCCGATGATCTCGCAGCCGTCCATGCAGATAATGGTATCGATCGGTTTGCTGTACTGGTACTCCTGGGCCATGGTTTTTGCCACTTCGGCGGCCTCAGAGTACCGGACTTTCAGAGTGGTCATATCCATATAAAAATTAATGTGGGAATGTGATGTTGCAAAATGTCCCGGTACCACTTTCAGATTAATCTTGCTGTTGATCGTGGACGGAATTTTATATTCGCGGTCAAGTAACATGGATGTACCTCCTTTTCGCTCAAATATATTGTTTCACTTTGTTTACTGTTTCATTTTACCATACTTAGCCAGAAACTCCTAGGATTTTTTCTGAAAAATGTAAAGTTACAAATTTTCCATCGAATTGTGGATTGTCATTGCATTTTTTCCCAAACGCAATTATAATAGGGAATAAACACGACTGGAAGGAGATGACGGCGATGGAAGAGGCAAAAAATCCGGTATTGGTTGAGGGGTTTGATACCGGGGAGTTATCTACCGCATGGATCCCGCCCAATTTTATGGATCCGGACCGGCTGTTTGAAATTTTGAAAAATGCTGTACTTCAATATCATCCTTCCAGTGATCTGGAGATTATTACAAGGGCATATGCCCTTGCGAAAGATGCCCACAAAGACCAGAAGAGAAAGTCCGGTGAACCCTATCTGATCCACCCGGTCTGTGTGGCGATCATTCTGGCGCAGCTGGAGATGGACAAAGAGACGATCGTGGGCGGCCTTTTGCACGATGTCGTGGAAGACACCCACTACACGACAGAAGAATTGACGGAATTGTTCAGTGAAGAGATTTCGGCCCTCGTGGACGGTGTCACGAAACTGACCCAGTTAAATTATTCAGCGGACAAAGTAGAACTCCAGGCAGAGAATTTAAGGAAAATGTTCCTCGCCATGGCAAAAGATATCCGCGTCATTATTATCAAGCTGGCTGACCGCCTCCACAACATGCGGACGCTGGAATTTATGAAGCCGGAAAAGCAGAAAGAAAAGTCCAGGGAGACGATGGATATCTATGCGCCCATCGCCGACCGGCTGGGCATATCCAAAATAAAAGTCGAGCTGGATGATCTGTCACTGCAATACCTGAAACCGGAGGAGTACCGGGATCTGAGCCAGAAATTCAACGACATAAAAGTGTCCAAGGAGACATTTGTAAAAGATATCATGGAGGAAGTGGAGAGAAAACTCCAGGAAAATAATATCAGGGCGACGATCGACGGGCGCGTGAAGCACCTGTTCAGCATTTACCGCAAGATGCTAAACCAGCACAAGACGCTGGATCAGATCTATGACCTGTTCGCCATCCGCATCATAGTGGACAACGATCAGGAGTGCTATACAGCGCTCGGCATCATCCATGAGATGTACAAACCGATTCCCGGCCGTTTTAAGGATTACATTGCCATGCCGAAACCGAATCATTACCAGTCGCTGCACACGACGCTGATCGGGCCAAACGGCCAGCCGTTTGAGATCCAGATCCGCACGTATGAGATGCACCGGACGGCGGAGTACGGTATCGCGGCCCACTGGAAATACAAAGAATCGGGGGGGAGCGAGGCATCCCAGACCCAGAGAGAAGAGGAAAAAATGGAGTGGCTGCGCCGTATCATGGAGTGGCAGCGGGACATGAATGACAACAAGGAATTTCTGAATGTCGTCAAGAGTGACCTGGACCTGTTCTCTGACCGGATTTATTGCTTTACGCCAGAGGGGGATGTGAAGAGTCTTCCCGCCGGATCCACGCCCATTGACTTTGCCTATGCCGTCCACAGTGCAGTCGGGAATAAGATGGTCGGTGCGCGGGTGAACGGAAATATTGTGAAGATGGACTATGAGATCCAGAATGGCGACCGCCTTGAGATCATCACCAGCCAGAACAGCCGGGGGCCGAGCCGCGACTGGCTGAATATCGTAAAGAGTACACAGGCCATCAATAAGATTAACCAGTGGTTCCGGAACGAGTTTAAAGAGGACAATATCATCAAAGGGAAGGAGCTGCTGCACACATACTGCAAGAACAAGGGAATTGATCTTGCACCGCTTTTGAAGAATGAGTACACAACGGCCTGTATCCGCAAATACGGGTTTAAGGACTGGGAGTCTGTCTGTGCCGCTATTGGCCACGGGGGGCTGAAAGAGGGGCAGGTAGTCAATAAACTTCAGGACGAGCACAAAAAGAGAAATAAAAGAGTTGATTCTGTCGCCCAGATCCACCAGTTTCTTGAAAATGTAAAGATCAAGGAGACGCATAGCCCGGCTGTGAGAGAGCCGGGGAGGCCGCCGGGCAAAAGCGGGATTATTGTGGAGGGGCTGGACGATCTTGCCGTGCGTTTTTCTAAGTGCTGCAATCCGGTTCCGGGGGATGAGAT
>CANRMO010000234.1 GCA_947631755.1 uncultured Lachnospiraceae bacterium
CCCGGGGGAATATCTCAAGATTTCCGCCGCGGGTTGCATTATATATGTGAATGTCATGTTTCTTTGCGTACTGGTCAAGAAGGCTGTAGACTTCCATTGAGCGGTCGATGATATGTTCACCAATCTGTTCAGTTGTCAGTGATTTTGTCTTCATTCGCGTCTTGATGCGGTTGATATCTGTGTCAGCGACATCTTTAGTCGTGTAATTCTCTGTAAAATGCCCCCCTTTTGCGTGGGGGTTTGTGCAGTCAACACCGAGGAGGTATATCTCATGGAATCCCATGTGGAAAGCCATTTCGGCGGCCAGGGACAGCACCGTTGCCTTTACCATGCAGTATGCCTGGATGTTCCCGCGCACTTTATAGCGCTCACTCTGCAGTGTGTGCACATAGGTGGTGTTGACCGGTTTGTTGGTCATCCGCCGGTATGTCCGCTCTGTCGTGAAGAGAGGAGCTTTCACATTCTTTGACAGCTCAGTTCCGAGCCGGGAGGCATAAATGGAATCCGATATACAGTGGAAACTGGGCCTCCATTCGGTTTTGTCGAAGATTTTATATACCATATTCGTGCCGAATGTGTACTCGTTTTTCAGCAGATCGAGGTCTTCACCTGTGAGGCTCGGGCCGTTCCCGATGAGAAAACATCTCTCCCCTTTGTGTATGTCTTTTAACTGTTCCAGGCGCAGGCTGTTGTTATTGTGAAACATGCCGTGGGACCGGAAAAAACCGATTGTGTTGTATTTAAGGATCAAAAGCAGGAGATGGATGCGGTTTGTCGTCTTCTTGAAATAGCGGTAAAGGCGTTCCCACCCCCCCTGCCTGTGGGGTTCCACTGTGAGGCAGTCCCGGATGACGCGCCTGGCGGCATTCCCGTCCTCGTACTGGTTATATTTTTTGTTAAACGCCTCATAACATTCACTGTAGACAAAATTTTTTCTCATCCGTATGATTTCTTGTGCCAGTTCTTCCGTTGTCTGTGTGATGGGCCCGGGCAGTTCCGAGAGAGGGACATAGAATCCCCGGATATTTTTTTCGTACTCTTCCCGGTCCGGCATATGGAAAACCATAGGGCGGTGCAGATTGGCAAAGTCAAACATGGTGCTTGAGTAGTCCGTGACCATCATATCGCTGACCAGATATAACTCCCCGATATCGTCGGCCCGGCTGACATCAATGATCCGCTCGTCTGCGGGTATATTGTCCGTGCTGCGGATCTGGTGGTGGGCGCGGAAGAGAAGAACAAAATCCGTGCCGAGCTTGTCCATCAGCTGGGAGAGGCCGAGGTTCTCCGGCAGGGCGAAATGCCCCTTTTCATCTATGGCGGAATCCCGCCATGTGGGCGCATAGAGGACAACATACCGGTTCCCGGGAATGTGGTATTTTTCTTTCAGGGACCGGACGTCTTCCTCTGTGTAGTGGAAGAGACGGTCGTTTCTCGGATACCCGGTGGGCAGGAAGGAAGCCTTCCCTTTTATGTCAAAAGCGGTGGAGATTTTCTCGGAGTAGTAGTCTGAGGGAGAGGGAAAGAATGTCACCTTTTTCCCTTTTGCGCGGTAGCGTTTCTGCATATGCGCCCGCGTCTGCCGGGGGTCGGAGTCGGTCTCAATGTCGCAGCCCAGGCGTTTCAGCGGAGTTCCATGCCATGTCTCAATGTAGACCTGGTTCCGGGAGGGCCGCAGGTAATCCGCCACCGTCACATTGTTGATCCAGTAACGGGCAGTGGCATAGTAGTCCATATATTCTGGAGTCCCTTTTCGCACTAGTATTGTATGGTAGTTTGACAGGAGAGAGCGGTAGTCCTCTGGCCTGGAAAATGCCCACACGAAATAAAAGGAACGGTACTGGTCGTCGGTCAGAAGTTCCTCGTAAATGGCCCGCACACTGTCAGCGCAGCGGCTGCCGTTATAAGATTCAAATAAGATCACATCATCGGATACCGCATTTGTATAGCGGTGATAGGAATACCGGAGACGGTTCCTGTAATAGGATAAATTCTGTTTTATCATATACCGCATACGGTCATTCATGGTCTACCTCCGTATATACGCAATGTCTGCACATGTCTGCGCCCGCATATTAGCTTATCCCTTATACTATATCCATTTAACAGGCAAAAGTCAAATTGTATTGCAAAAAAATGAGAGATGGGGTAGTATATAGTTGCTGTCTGGGCGGCAGTATGATCCCTGCCCGGCGGACAGCAATTATAGACAGGAATGATATATGTGGCGGTAAATATCAGGAGGAAGAAATGAAGATTAATCCATATGAACATAAGGTACAATATTATGAGACTGACAAAATGCAGATTGTACATCACTCCAATTACATCCGCTGGTTTGAGGAGGCCAGGGTGGATTTTCTGGACCAGGTGGGGATGCCATATGAGGCTGTGGAGGCAGCGGGACTGATCAGCCCGGTCGTCTCTGTGGAGTGCCGCTATCACGGTATGACCCGTTTCGGTGACCGGGTCCTCATCTATCCGGGAATAGAGAAGTTTAACGGCGCGAGGCTGGTTATTTCATATGAGGTGAGGGAGAAAGAGACGGGGGAGGTTCGCTGCAGCGGCCGCAGTACCCACTGCTATCTGAATGAGGAGGGGCATCCCGTAAATCTGAAAAGGGTAAATCCCCGGCTGTACCAGATTTACATGGAGGCGATGGACCTTGAATTTGCGGAACCCCTACCGCCTGTCATCTGAGCGGAATACCCACTCTCTCTGGATCAGGAAACTCACGGCAAAGAGGAACGTATCAATAATGCATTTCCGCACGGTGGCATAGGAGATAAACGTGAACAGGTGGTTGACGAGAAGCCATGAGCAGATCAGCTGGATCACGCACAGGATGTAATACCGGACGGCAACCAGGGGGGATTTGGACTGGTTGTGGAACACCTGGTTCTTATTCATAAAGAAATTGTAGAGGGAGCTCAGCAGACGGGAGATCACGGTGCGCAGCAATAAAAGGACCGAGCTCCCGAATATCATGACCTTGTCTGACACGAAAGGACGCAGCACCCAGCCCAGTATATAGAAGAGCAGGATGTCGATGAGAAAACTGGATACGGAGCTCAGCATGAATTTTACAAATACTTTGTAGATCCGGATAGAATCGGTAAATGGGTTGAAATGTGAGCTCTCGTTGTTCTCCAGA
>CANRMO010000235.1 GCA_947631755.1 uncultured Lachnospiraceae bacterium
TTTCGGTACTCCTCCCCGCATTTTGCCCCGTCAGCATTTACCGACAGCCTCTCTCAGTCCGCCATACACTCAGCAAGAATCGCCGCCATCTCATCGATGTGCTCCCTCTCAATGACAAGTGGCGGCACAAAGCGGATCACATGTGTCCCGGCGCTCATCAGGATAAGGCCATTCTCCAGTGCTTTCTGCACATAGGGGCCCGCCGGTTCCGTCAGCTCCAGCCCCCGCATCAGGCCAAGTCCCCTTGTCTCCCTGACAATCTCTTTTCTCTCCACCAGATCCCCCAGCTTCTGGTCCAGATAGTCCCCCATCTGCTTCACATGTTCTGTAATGTTCTCCCGCCGAAAGATATCCAGTGTCGTTGTGACTGCTGCCGCTGAGAGAGGATTTCCGCCAAAGGTTGTCCCGTGGTCCCCCGGCACAAGAGCCTCTGCCACCTCTTTTTTTGCGGCAAAGGCGCCGACCACTACCCCGTTGCCGATTCCCTTTGCCATCGTCACAATATCCGGCAGGACTCCGTAGTGCTGGTAGGCGAACATCTCGCCGGAGCGCCCCATACCGCACTGTATCTCATCGCAGATCATCACGATATCCCGCTCATCACAGAGTTCCCGGATCCCGCGCAGAAATTCCGGGTCGGCCGGGTAGATGCCGCCCTCCCCCTGGACCGCCTCCACAATCACCGCATATGTATGGTCTGTGATCTTCTCACGCACACTGCCAAGATCATTGTACCTGGCAAAACTGACACCGGAGATCATCGGCTCAAAGGGTTCCCTGTATTTTTTCGTGCCCGTCACAGACAGCGCCCCCATTGTTCTGCCGTGGAATGCCTTATCCATAGAGACAATCTCGTGGCGGTCTTCATGCCCCCGCATAATGGCATACTTCCTCGCCAGTTTCAGTGCACCCTCGTTGGCCTCCCCGCCGCTGTTCGCCATAAATACCTTGTCCATCCCTGTAGCGCCTGCCAGCCCTTTTGCCGCTGCCAGTAATGGCTCTGAGTAAAAATAATTGGAAAAATGGATGCCTTTATCAATCTGTTCTTTCAGGGCATTTTTAAATTCCTCATTGCTGTAGCCGAGGGCACAGACAGCGATCCCCCCGCCAAAATCCAGATATTTTTTTCCCTCTGTGTCGAAGAGGTAAACACCCTCCCCCCGGTCTAACACAACCGGATAACGGTTGTAAGAGTGGATTAAATATTCCTCGGATTCGTCTATTTTCTTCTTCATTGTTATCTCCTTTTCGTAAGAACCGGCCAATTCCTTATCTCTTTTGCTCATGCGGATACAGATCACCGTGGTCTCCGATGATCGCTGTTCCAATACCCTTTTTCGTATAGAACTCCAAAAGCAGGCAGTGTTCCTGTCTGCCATCCAGGATGTGCACCCGGCTGACGCCATTTTCCACTGCGTCAATACAATTTTTTATTTTTGGTATCATGCCGCCGCTGATCGTCCCGTTTTTGATCAGAAATTTTGCCTCGTCCACCGGCAGCACAGAGAGCAGCGTCTCCGGATCATCCGGATCCATGCACACACCGTCGATATCTGTCATAAAAGCAAGTTTCTCCGCCCGGATGCACTTCGCGATGGCACTGGCCGCATCGTCCGCATTAATATTATATGCCTGGAATTTATCATCCATTCCTATCGGTGCGATGATCGGCACAAAATCATTTTCTAAAAGTGTGTCGATCAGCTCAGAATCCACTTCCCGGACTTCCCCGACAAAACCGATATCCTTTCCTTTTACCGTCTTTTTGTCGCAGATCATCGTGCCGCCGTCCTTGCCGCTGATCCCTGCGGCGCGGACTCCCAGTTTCTCCATCATCTGGACGAGGTGCTTATTCACCTTGTTGAGCACCATCTCCGCCACTTCCATCGTCTCCTCATCCGTCACCCGGAGCCCCTCGACCCACTGGCTCTCCTTGCCCATATAGCCGAGCCATCTGCTGATCTCTTTGCCGCCGCCGTGGACAATAATTGGCTTCATACCCACCAATTTCAAGAGGGCAACGTCCTTGATCACGGATTCCTGCAGCTTTTCATCCAGCATGGCGCTTCCGCCGTACTTTACGACAACTTTTTTTCCGTTAAAATCCCGGATATAGGGCAGAGCTTCAATCAGCGTCTCCGCTTTCAGCATAATCTCATCTAACAATTGTGATTCCATTTTCCCTTATTCCCTCCATTTTTCACAGCTTTCACGAGCGGTAATCTCCATTTATCTTCACATAGTCATAAGTGAGATCACAGCCCCAGGCGGCCGCCTCTTCCTGTCCCATTTTCATATCACAGACAAATGCCACCTCCTTCTGGCTGAGCAGTTCTGTCGCCTTTTCCTCGCTGTAACCAGCGGCCACGCCATCCCTCACAAGGACCATAGATTCCCCCGCCGCCTTCAGTGTGAGATCAATGACATCCGGGTCAAAATCCACGCCCGCGTAGCCGAGGGCGCAGAAAATCCTTCCCCAGTTGGCGTCGTTTCCAAAGACAGCGGCTTTGACCAGATTGGAGCGGCTGAGTTTTTTTGCACTCTCTTTATCCGCACAGTGGATCACCCTGACCTCGAGAAGCTTCGTACAGCCCTCGCCGTCCGCCGCCATCTGCTTTGCGAGATCTTCTGCCACCAAATAAAGCGCCGCCTTAAAATCATCATAGGCCTCCGTCCCCTTTTCGATCGTCACGCCGCTTGCGCCGTTTGCCAGCACAAGGTATGTGTCATTGGTAGATGTGTCGCGGTCTACCGAGATCATATTAAAAGTATCCGACACAACTTCACCCGCCAGCTCCTGCAGATCTTCCCTGCGGATGGCCGCGTCCGTCGTCGTCACACTCAGCATGGTCGCCATATCCGGATGGATCATCCCGGAACCCTTGCTCATACCCCCGACCGTTACTGTCACACCATTTACCTCAAAAGCCGCCGCTGACTCCTTGGAGACGGTATCCGTCGTCATGATCGCCGACGCCGCTGCTTTCGCGTGCTCTCTCGTGCCGCCAAGGGCTTCTTTTAAAAGTGCGGCCCCCTTTGCCAGCGGCTCTCTCGGAAGCTGCATGCCGATCACCCCGGTGGAAGCTACCAGCACGGCGTTCTCCGGGATATTGGGCAATTCCCCGGCGCAGCGGGC
>CANRMO010000236.1 GCA_947631755.1 uncultured Lachnospiraceae bacterium
CCCGGATACCGGAAAACAGGCGTCGAATCCCATTTTTTCCGCGATCAGCCGGTCCGCCTCCTTACATTTTTCCTCATCCCCGTCAAACAGCTCGAGAAAACTCGCCTGGGTGCCCGTCGTGCCCTTGGATCCGAGAAGTTTCATATTTCCAAGCACATGGTCCAGATCTTCTAAATCCATCACAAGCTCCTGCATCCACAGTGTGGCCCGCTTTCCGACTGTCGTCGGCTGGGCTGGCTGGAAATGGGTAAACGCCAATGTCGGCAAGTCCTTATACTCCATGGCAAACCCGGAAAGTATGTGTATCACATTTATTAGCTTTTTCTTCACAAGTTTCAGCGCTTCCGTCATAATGATAACATCTGTATTGTCCCCCACATAGCAGGACGTGGCCCCCAGGTGGATGACTCCGGCCGCCCCCGGGCACTGCTGTCCATAGGCGTAAACGTGGCTCATCACATCGTGGCGCACTTCCTTCTCCCTGGCTTTCGCCACATCATAATTGATGTCATCCATATGGGCTCTCAGCTCCGCGATCTGCTCCTCCGTAATGCGGGGATTTCCATCCGCATCTTTCAACCCCAGTTCTCTCTCCGTCTCCGCCAGCGCGATCCAGAGTTTCCTCCACGTGCGGAATTTCATGTCCGGCGAAAAAATAAACTGCATCTCCTTACTGGCATACCGCTCCGACAGCGGACTCACATAATTATCTGTGCCCATCCTCATCCTCCTCTGCTCTCCTGCTATAAATAACAATCTCTCATACCCGTGTATCACACGATTTATTTTTCATAGTCCCCGCGGATGTCCTCCGTCGGCGGTTCCACCGGATAATCCCCCGAAAAACAGGCATCACAGTACCCGGTATCCCCCCCGATCAATTCCGGGAGGCGCTGTCCGTCCAGATATCCGAGGGAATCCGCCCCGATCAGCTCACAGATCTGCTCAACCGTGTTATTATGTGCGATCAGCTGGTCACAATTCGGCACATCCGTCCCGAAATAGCATGGATACAGAAACGGCGGCGAGCTGATCCTCACATGGACTTCTGTGGCACCGGCATCCTTTAGCAATTTGACAATGCGTCCGCTCGTCGTCCCCCGCACGATTGAGTCGTCCACCATAACCACACGTTTTCCCCTCACGACTTCCCGCAGCACATTCAGCTTAATGCCCACACTGGATTCCCGGGCAGACTGTTTTGGCTTGATAAAAGTCCGTCCCACATAAGTATTTTTTATAAAGGCAACCCCGTAGGGAATCTGGGACTGAAGGGCAAAGCCCATGGCCGCCACATTCCCGGAATCCGGCACGCCAACCACGATATCCGCCTCCGCCGGATGCATCTGGGCCAGAATCTTACCCGCCATGATCCTGGAATTGTACACGCTCACCCCATCCACATAACTGTCCGGCCTGGCAAAGTAAATATACTCGAATATGCACTTTCTCGGACTCTCCAGGCACATACTCTCATCCGACGCGATGCCGTCGCCATCCAGCATAACGATCTCACCGGGCTTCACGTCCCGGACATACTCTGCCCCGATGGCGTCAAGGGCGCAAGTCTCACTGGCCAGAATATAGCTGTTATCCCTCTTCCCGATCACAAGCGGACGGAACCAAAGGGATCCCTGGCCCCGATCAGCTTGCGCGGGCTGGATATCACAAGAGAATACGCACCCTTTAATTTCCTCATGGCATTTTTCACCGCATCCTCTACCGTCCCCACGTTCAGCCGCTCCCTGGCGATCAGATACGCGATCACTTCCGTATCAATAGTCGTCTGAAAAATCGCACCGGTGTACTCCAGCTCTTTCCGCAGCTCCGGCGCGTTGACCAGATTGCCGTTGTGGGCCAGCATAAGTGTGCCCTTTACATAATTTAGTACCAGCGGCTGGATGTTGTGGTTGTTGCTGGCGCCCGCGGTAGAATAGCGCACATGGCCGACGCCAATATTTCCCTCCAGCTTTCCCAGTCCCTCCGCATCAAACACTTCATTGACAAGGCCCATGCCCTTTGCCGAGAGCACTTTTCCTTTCGGCCCCTCTGTGTCACTGACCGCAATGCCGCAGCTCTCCTGGCCCCGGTGCTGCAGGGCAAACAATCCGTAATAGATGGAAGAGGCAACATCCCCTCCGTCCAGATCATAGATCCCAAAAACGCCGCATTCTTCGTGCAGCCCTTCTGAATAACTGTCGTTAATCTGCGTACTCATTCTGATTCCTCTCCTAATTGTGTAAAATAACTGCTGCCATTATTCTGAAACTGTCCCCTGACAGTTCCTCACTCCTTTTGTAACACACAGATTCCTCTCCTGATCTTATCCTGTAAGATCCGCCTCACCGCTGTGTTGATCACTTTTTCATCAATCGCCCCCGACTGGACAGCCTCGATAAGCGCACTGCGGCCGGCCTCATAATCCGACGGCCGCACCAGCATATCACAGCCAGACTTCACCGCCTCCGTCACTACATATTCCGGCGTATAATTTTTCGTGACAACAGCGTCACTGAGCGGCGGCGTCATCACCACTCCCTCAAACTTTAACTCCTGCCGGAGAAGGCTTGTCACAATGTCTTTTGATAAAAATGCGGGCAGTTTATCATTCACTGTAAGTTTGGGAACCGCGAAACTTCCCACCATAATACAGTCCGTACCGGCCCGGATCCCCTCACTGTAAGGGGCAAAATCGTTCTTTCTCAAGGCCATAAGGCTGTTGTTGTTTTTGAGTATCTCTTTCGTAAAATCTCCCGGCACGGAACCGACTCCCGGAAAATATTTTAATGTCGTAGCGAGGCCGTAATCGCGCATCCCCTTGACATAGGGCAACTGTCTCCGCATCGGCGCCAAAACACCGCCTGGCATATTCCGGGTTCTCCCTGGACGAAATATCCGCAATGGGGGCAAGATTCAGGTTGATCCCCCAGCTGTGAAACTCCGCCGCAATCCTGGCCGCTGTCTGATAAATCTGATCCTCTGGCAGAGCCCCACCGATATCTCCCGGCATAATGTACCCGGCCACTTTCAGGTCATCCACTTTAGAAGAGAGAGAATGCGTGCCGC
>CANRMO010000237.1 GCA_947631755.1 uncultured Lachnospiraceae bacterium
CCGATATAGGTATCAAAAAGGTATCACAGAATATAAAAGAACCCCACAAACATCGTATTTACGCCATTTGTGGGGTTCTGTACATTACTCCAGCTCACTCAGATACTCCATAAAATTCAGCTTATTTTCCAATGCGGTGGTCGTCGGCCGCCCTAAGTCTTCCCTTGCGCCAATGGCGCATTTTACCTCGATCATACTCAACTCATCCCTGTCTTTTGCCGCCTCAAGTTCCGCATCCAGCCTCTCAAAAGTATCTACACAGACTGCATAGGGATATCCGCAGGCTTTCGCCACCAAAACCAGATCGATATCCGAGGCCGCTGTCGGCATCCCGCCCACTGTCTCATGTGCCCCGTTATTAATAATGACATGAACCATATTTGAGGGCTTATGGCTGCCGATCAGCGCCATCGCCCCCATATGCATGAGAACTGCGCCATCGCCGTCCACACACCAGACCTTTGTGCCCGGTTTATTGACGGCTACTCCCCACGCAATAGATGAACTGTGCCCCATTGATCCGACTGTCAGGAAATCGTATTTATGGCTCTGCCCGTTTATCTCCCTCGTCTCAAACAATTCCCTGCTCGCTTTCCCCGTTGTGCACACGACAGGATCTTCTCCACTGACTCCCACAATATGGCGGATGATCTCTTCCCTGGCCATCTGGCTGCCATTCTCATAGTGTACTTCCCCCGCATAGCAGAGTGCCCCCCTGCGTATGACAAAGGCGACATTTTTTCCTGCCTGGAGAACTTCCCGGAAGTCTTTCATGACATTCTCTAACTCCTCCTCCGTCGTCTCCTTTTCCACCACAAACGCCTTAATGTCCATATCTTCGAGCAGTTTTAAAGTTACCTCTCCCTGATAGATATGCTGGGGTTCATCCTTGATCCCCGGCTCGCCGCGCCACCCCACGACAAAAATAACCGGGATGGCGTACACTTTATCATTCAGAAGCGATGCCACCGGATTGATCACATTTCCCTCCCCGCTGTTCTGCATATAAACAACCGGAACCTTTCCCGTCGCAAGGTGATAACCGGCAGCTAACGCCGTGCAATTTCCCTCATTTGCCGCAATCACATGGTGCTCTGGATCAATGCCATATGTCTCCATCAGATAATCACATAATGCCCTGAGCTGGGAATCCGGAATCCCGGTATAAAAATCAGCGCCAATACAATTTATAAATGATTCAACTCTCACAAAAATTTCCTTCCTTTCTATCAAACCTATATCTCTGTCAGCTTATCTTTAACAGACCCATGATCAGTCCCGGAGCCACCGGACAGCAATCTGGGTTCTGTGCTCAAGTCCCGTCTTCTCCAGAACAGCGCTGATATGGTTTCTCACAGTGCCGTTAGAAATATACAGTCTGTCAGCAATCTCCTGATTGGACAGCCCCTCGGCAATCAGCTTTACAATATCCGTCTCGCGGGGCGACAGAAGGTCAAAACACCCGCGGGAACCACCGCCTCCCCCTATGCGCCCGCGGATAAATTCTAAAATATCCTTTTGAAATACTGTACCGCCGGTGCTGACAGTCCGCACCGCATTAATAATGCGCTCGGCGGGGCTGTTTTTCAGTATATACCCGCTTATCCCGCTCTTCAGAGCGCGGAGGATATATTCTTCCTCCTCAAAAGTGGTGAACAAAAGCGGCGCAGATAGCTTTTCCGCAAGGATCGTTTCTGCCGCGGTAATCCCGTCACCATCCGCCATCCGTATGTCGAGCAGAGCCACATCGGGGCGGATCTCCCTACAGCGCTGCAAAGCCTCGTCTCCGCTGGCGGCCTCTCCCGCCACACACATATCCTCCGGTGATGACAATATCATTTTTAACCCCTCGTGGACGATTGGGTCATCGTCTGCAATCAGTACATGGATCATAGACCGCCCTCACAATCTGAAAATATTTATGATCTTAAATCCGCGCACATCACACTCATAAATACAGGTCCCCCCGCAGATGACAGTGCGCTCCTCCATTGCCTCAAGCCCCATTCCCTTTTGAAAGGAAACCGCACCGCCATTGTCGGCAAAAGACGCGCGGATGATTTTATTATAGATATAAATACGGAATTCAAACATAGAGGCGTTGGTATGTTTCACCGTATTTGTCATTGCCTCTGTGAGATTTTCCCTCAGGCAGTTCCAGATCTGGGGAGGAATCTTTTCCGTATCGCCGTCACAGGAAAAATCCGTCTTTATCCCGTATGTCAGGGAAAAATGTTCCAGCATTTCCCTGAGATCTGTTATGCCCGCTGCACTCAGCGCGGGACGTTCCTCCCGCAGAGCCTCCCTTATGCTGTCCACACTGCCCCGGAGGTTTTCTATTGCGACACACAGATTTTTTTCCGCCTGTGCGGGATTACTTTCCAGATTGAGTTTCACTCCCTCTAAGAGTATTATGCTGCCCGAGATCCCATGGCCCAGCCGGTCGTGGATGCGCGCCGAAAACCGGCTCCGCTCCTCCAGGGAAACCGATTCCCGCAGAGTTTTGGCATATGCCTTAAAACCAGCGATCTTCTCGTTCTGTCTGGATATATTTTCCCGCAGTTCTTCGGACAATCTCTTATAGTAGCCGAGCTTTTTTGCGTGATACCTTGCAAACGCACCCATGATCGTCAAAATAAACGCTGTAACCCCGGAATAAAAAGGGGGCTCAAATATAAAAGCCGCCAAAAATGCTGCTGCCACCGATATGTGATAAAAATACCCCTCCGTGCCAGACAGATCTATTAACTGATACAAAAGCATAAGCAAAACCGGAAAATAAAATCCCGCCCCGCACAGCAAGCAGCCCATTATTTCGATAAATAGAAAGAGCAGTCTAATCTTTTTTACAGGGCACAGCCTGCCGAGCAGAAAATCAGTTAAAAACAGACAACAAAAAGTAAGCGCACAGACCATATCCATGCCACCCTGCGCATCCGCCGGAATATGATATGCCGTGACCGCTGCCAGGGCGGTCAGTTTTATTGTTAAATAAAAAGAATTTTTATACATATCTTGTCAACTGCTTTTTCTTGAATAGACCACTGCCGGAAT
>CANRMO010000238.1 GCA_947631755.1 uncultured Lachnospiraceae bacterium
GGTTTTATTGAGGACAGGGGGCGCAGCATCCCCGTTCTGACGGTGGGGATTGAGATGATGGATGCTTTTTACAGCAAAACACACACCAGCAGTGGGATGATCCATTTAAATAAAAAAGTTTCTATCCCGTCTTTTCTGCAACAGGTATCGGCGCTGCTCGGCCTGTCAATCCACTCCACGAACAAAAACCCCACGGAGAGGAAAAGGCCAGCAAAACCACTTATCCTTGTAGTGGATGATTTTGCCATGCTGCTCCGGCAGGTGAGGACGATGCTGAAAGAAAAATATGAAGTGGAAATCGCCACCAATGGCGTGCAGGCGATGTCTTCGATCGGTAGAATGAAACCGGATCTGATCCTTCTTGACTACGCTATGCCGGTTTATGATGGGAAAAAGGTATTTGAGGTGCTGAAGATGAGTGATGAGACGAAAGATATACCGGTAGTTTTTCTGACGGGTGTCGCGGACAATGACCGGGTGGAGGAGATCCTAAGCCTGAAACCAGCTGGCTATCTTCTGAAACCACCGAATAAAGACCGCCTGAATCAGATTATTGAAAATGTACTGGCCAGTAAACAGAGAGTACATTTGTGAAATAAGGGCGGGAAAATATATCGGGATTGCGCTCCGGTATCCGACAGATCAGACAGCAGATTTTGATTGGAGGCAGCTATGAGCGATAGAACAAAAACGATTATCAAAGATATACTTGACAGCTATGGGGAGCAGGAGATGACAGTCCGCATAGATGCCGAAAATATCGTGAATAAAGAGATCATTATTGAGGTGATCGAAGAGCTCCGGAAAATTCTTTTTCCGGGATATTTTGATAAAAACAGAGTCCGGAGTGACTATATCGAATATCTGGTAGGGGAGAGGATCGAGTTTATCCAGTACCATCTGAAAAAACAGATCGCCAGAGTCCTCGGGAGCCGGGAAGAGTGCGAGGCATGCCCGAAGTCCGGCATTTCCTCCCGGGCGGAGGGGCTGGTGGATGATTTTCTGCAAAAGATCCCAAAAATCCGGGAATATCTCTATACCGATGTGCAGGCGGCCTATGACGGGGATCCCGCGGCCTACAGTACGGATGATGTTATTTTTTCTTATCCGGGCATCTATGCTATCACGGTGTACCGGATCGCCCACGAGCTTGTCCTGCTGGGAGTTCCCACTATTCCTCGCATTATGACAGAATATGTCCACGGGCTGACGGGCATTGACATCCATCCGGGCGCCACCATTGGCAGGTACTTCTGCATTGACCACGGCACTGGTATTGTCATCGGCGAGACAACAACTATCGGCGAACACGTAAAGATATACCAGGGCGTTACACTGGGGGCCCTCTCCACGAAAAGGGGACAGTTGATGAAGGGGGAAAAGCGCCATCCGACAATCGGGAACAATGTCACGATCTATTCCGGCACATCTGTGCTCGGGGGAGAGACGGTCATCGGCGACGGCGTGACCATCGGCGGCAATGCTTTTATTGTCAACTCGATTTCTGCCGGGATGAAAGTGAATGTCAAAAATCCGGAATTGCAGTACAGCCGGGACAGCAGAAGCGAATTTGTGCAGGATGGATTCTGGGACTGGGTGATCTGAGTAAATCATGATTTTTACCCTTGTCTTTTTACATTCGCAGGAGTATAATAATACGCGGAAATATTAGGAAAATGCGCAGATAATACGCAGATGAGAGCGCGCCGGGGTGTTCGCTTTTGCACAGGAGGCGCGGATGTGGAGGTATGAAATGAAAGTATTAGTGATCAATTGCGGGAGTTCATCCCTGAAATATCAGTTGATTGATTCAGAGACAGGGAAAGCTATGGCAGTGGGATTGTGCGAGAGGATCGGCATTGACGGGAGACTCAATCACACGCCGGCCGGCGGGGAAAAGGTTGTAGTTGAGAAAGATATGCCAGATCATGAGGTGGCGATCCGCATGGTGCTGGATGCCCTTGTAAATGAAGAGCACGGTGTGTTGAAAGACTTGAAAGAGATTGATGCGGTTGGCCACCGGGTAGTGCACGGCGGAGACAAGTTTACAAAATCAGTGATTATAGATGAGGAAGTTATGGCGGGTGTGGAAGAGTGCAATCCCCTTGCCCCACTCCACAACCCTGCAAATCTGATCGGCGTCCGCGCCTGTCAGACGATCATGCCAGGTGTGCCGAATATTGCCGTGTTTGATACGGCATTCCACCAGACGATGGAACCGGTCGCCTATATGTACGGCCTTCCCTATGAGTACTATGAGAAATATAAAGTGCGCCGCTATGGTTTCCATGGAACGAGCCACAGTTTTGTGTCCAGGCGTGCGCTGCAGATGCTGAAACTGGATGTAAATGATTCAAAAGTGATTGTGTGCCATCTCGGCAACGGTTCGAGTATTTCCGCGGTAAAAAACGGAAAGGTCATGGACACAAGTATGGGTATGACGCCGATGGAGGGGCTTGTGATGGGAACCCGCTGCGGCGATATTGATCCGACGATCGTAGAATATCTGACACATCAGCTGGGAAAATCCATTGAGGAAGTCATGACGATCCTGAATAGGGAATCCGGGGTTCTCGGCTTGTCCGGTGTCTCCAGTGACTTCCGCGATCTGGATGCGGCCTCCAATGAGGGCAATGAGAGGGCACGGATGGCGGTCGAGGTGTTCAGTTACCGGGCGGCGAAATATATCGGTTCTTATATTGCGGCCATGAACGGTGTGGATGCCATTGTGTTTACCGCCGGCCTCGGAGAAAATAACTGTGTTGTCCGCCAGCAGATTTTAAGTCATTTTGGTTATATGGGCATTGCCATTGATGAGGAGGCAAACAGCAAGAGGGGTGAGGAGATGATTATTTCCACTCCCGATTCCAAAGTTACCGTTGCTGTGATCCCCACAAATGAGGAGCTGGCCATCGCCAGAGAGACCGTGGAATTACTTAAATAAATTTCCGGATATTTCGGACTTTTATACAAAAACCCATAACAGAATCCATTATAGCGGCAGTATATGCTTGTTAAAGAGGTTCTGTTAT
>CANRMO010000239.1 GCA_947631755.1 uncultured Lachnospiraceae bacterium
TTACGCTGCTCCCTAATTATATGGTGGCGGACTGGTTTGGAATGAAAGACAGTTATCTGGCAATTATTTTGCCGGCAGTATTCCATCCATTTGGCGTATTTTTGTTGCGGCAGTATTTGAAAAGTATGCCGGGTTGCTATATAGAAGCGGCGCAGATGGATGGGGCGGGACATTTAAGAATCCTGTGGTCAGTGATTTTGCCGATGTTAAAGCCGGGGCTTGCTGCCTCTGCGATGTTGATTTTGCTGGATTACTGGAATCTGGTAGATCAGGCAGTTGTTTTCATTCAGGAAACGAAAAGACAGCCTCTATCTATCTTTTTGGCACAGGTGGGCAGTGAAGAAATGGGACTGGCTTTTGCCGGATCGGTCTTTTATGCAGTTCCGGTATTGGTGCTTTTGTTATATGGACAAAATCATTTAAAGAGAGGGATTGCAATTTCTGGATTGAGATAAATAGGGAGGATTAAGATGAATCAGGAGCGGAAACAAAGAAGCGTGTATCGCAAGGTAATGATAATTTATATCGTACTGATACTTCTGCTGACTTTTTTTTCAAAATCATTTTACAATTACAGACTTCCCATTGTGTCGGTGGAATGTCCAAAACAGGGAGAATTAGATTTTAAGGTGGAGAGTGCGGGAGAGGTGTTTTATAACGATATTACCTCTTGTTATGCAGACAAAGAAGGCATTGTAAAGGCGGTTTATGTTAAAACGGGCGATAAAGTGAAAAAGGGACAGAAGCTATTACAGATAAATCCGGTTGGAACAAAGAAAATGGAAGATGTAAGGGCAGAAAAGGATGGAATTATTGCATCCCTTGGTACAGGAACAGGAATGTATGTTTCTTATATGTCGAATGAGGTTCTTTATACGATAGCGGAGGAAAACAGGAAGTGGAGTGTGATTTTACAGCTTACGGAAGAAGAAACAAAAAATATGGAAATTGGGAACAGGGCTACGGTAAATTTGCGGGGACGAAACGGCCCACTGCAGGGGAAAGTGGCTGAGATTGTTCCATATACAAGCGAATCATTTAGCGGATATCATGTGGATGTCCGTTTCCATTGTGAGGATGACTCTATTGCAGGGAAAAAGGCGGATATCAGTATAAAAAACAGAAATGAAGTGTATGATGCCCTGATTCCGGTTTCTGCCCTGCGAAAGGATGCCAAAGGATATTATGTTTTGACTTTGCAGAAAGACGAGGGCATTTTGGGAGATGGTTATAAGGCGGGAAGAAATTCTGTGGATTTGTTGGATTCCGATGAAACGTATTGCGCCGTAGAGGGGATTCAGGAGGGGACTTATGTTATCGTGGCGTCTGCGAAAGAAATCGCAGAGGGGGACCATGTCTATTATGAGCCGGGGGAGGAAAAAGCTGACTGATTTTCATGTTAATTTCTGTAGTGTTTATGTGTTTATTAAGCAGATTAGACAGGTTGATGAGAAATACCATAATATTTCCAATTTAGGTATAGCGCACTGCCGGGAAATATGTTATACTAAAACGTGGAATATGAACGGGGTCCTTGGACCTGCGTGATCAATTTATAAATTGTAACTGTCAATCTGTTTTGTACCGCGAAGCTGGCGGGAAATAAGGGCTATTACAGATAGCAATCTGACATCAGAGAAGCAAGGATGAATGAGAAAGAAACTAGTATCGTTACTGTTGGCTGCCACACTCTCTCTTGTGGGCTGCACGGCCGGAAGTGAGGGGGGCTATACCACAAAGGTTAAGACGAGCGAGGAGAAGATCGTCACATCTGCGCAGTTTAGTTCCGGTGATGATGTGAAGGATTTGGCGGCGTCTCCGGAAAAGACCGCGGAAAAAACTGCAGAGCCAAAACAGGAGACGGAGGCTCCGCAGCAGCCCGCCGGGGATACGCAGGAGTCTTCGGGCGGCCTGCCAAAAGTGTGGTTTATCAATAATGCAAACGGCATCGGGTGGTCGGCTGCTTTTTCATCAAGTATGAACGAGACATTTGACACGGACGAATATGACTACACGTTTGTGGACGGGCAGGGAAAGCAGGAAGTGCAGCTGTCAGCATTGGAGGAAGCCATTGCGGCAAAAGCGGATGTGGTCTGCCTCAGCCCGATCCAGGAGGACGGCTATGACGATATTTTAAAGAAAGCCCAGGACGCCGGTGTGAAAGTGCTTCTTGTGGACCGCATGGTATCGGCATCCGACAGCTTGTATGAGGGGTGGCTTGGCTCCAACTTTGACCTTGAGGGCGAGAATGCGGGAAAATGGCTTGTCAAAGAGGCCAAGGGCAAAAAGATGAATATCGTCGTTCTTCAGGGGAATAAGGGCGCGTCGGCACAGCAGGGACGCCGCGACGGATTTAATAAAGTGATAAAGAAACACAAAAATTTTAAAATACTGGCGCAGGAACTGGCTGATTTCGACAAGGGGAAAGCAAAAGTCCTCATGAAGAAGTACCTGAAAAAATATGGCAAGAAAAAGATCAATGTCATCGTTACACACAATGATACAATGTGTTACGGCGTCATGGAAGTGCTGAAGGAAAAAAAGATTGACCCCAACGATTATATCATTATTTCTTTTGACGGCGAGGCAGAGGCATTTAAACTGATGATGGATAAGGCAAAACTGGATCTGTGCGTGGAGTGTAACCCGCTGATCGGCCCGAATGCCAAAGAGCTGGTCACGAAAATACTTGCCGGTGAGAAGATAAATAAGAAAAACTATACGGACGAGAGTGTGTATACTGCCGATATGGCAGCAGATGAATTGGAAAACCGCCAATACTAGTATAACGGAGGATTTTCAAACGATCAATTCTAATGAAAGTAGGTGTTTTTATTGTATAATAAACAAAACACAGCTGGTCCGGGGGTGAAAGGCGGGAAATTTTCCTTTAATTCTCTGAACCCCAAAAAGAGTGTTATTGCCCGTGGGTATTTTACTGCGCTGATCTGCATTTTCATTGTGCTGATTGCGTCTTATCTGACCACGATTCCCGGCTCCAGAAATTCGCTG
>CANRMO010000240.1 GCA_947631755.1 uncultured Lachnospiraceae bacterium
GTCCGTCGCAGTCAACAGTGACGGCTCCGAGTATGTCCGGCCGGTTTTCCAGGATATGGTTGAAGGCGGATTTCAGCGCGCTCCCTTTCCCGAAATTCATGACATGCCGAATAAGCGTACAGCCGTAATCTTCTTTGCACGTCTTAAAATACTTTCTGTTTTCGATCTGGCTTCCATCGTCTACCAGAATGATGTGGCAAAACCCAGAGCTGTGCAGCTCCCGCACAAGTGAGACCATGCGGTTGTCGGGATCCAGCGCGGGTATGATGACGGCGACCGATTCTCTGTAATCTTTTCCCAAAAATTCACCCCCGGATGTTCTGTATATATTGTCAGTATTATTATATTATACCCTTATTGGCGGCAGAATTCAAGAGAGGGAAGAAACAGCAGATTTTACTTTATGACGATGGAAAGTTGTGGTAGAATAAAAAAATAGTATCATATGTGAGTGTTGATTTGGAGGCGAAAGAATAAATGAACATCTCTCTTTGTGTTATCGCTTACAACGAGGAAAATTATCTGCCCGGGCTGCTGCGGGATGTCATGGATCAGGATTATCCCCATAAGAAAATGGAGATCATACTGATTGACAGTGGTTCGGGGGATCAGACAAAAAGAATAATGGAGCAGTTCCGGGAGAAAAACAGGGACAGCTTTCTTGATGTATTGGTAGCGGATAACCCGGGGCGTATTTTGAGCTGTGGGTGGAATGTGGCGATCACGCGATTTACCACAGATGTGATAATGCGGGTGGATGCCCACAGTCATATTCCGCAATCATTTGTTAAGAGCCAGGTGGAAAACCTGAACCGCGGGGAGATGGTGTCCGGGGGCATGCGCCCGGTGATCGCAGAGGAGGAGTCGCCCTGGGCCGCGACGCTTCTCATGGCAGAGGAATCCATGTTTGGGAGCAGTGTGTCTTCTTTTCGCCGGAAAGGGGAGCGGGCATATGTCAAATCCATTTTTCATGGGGCTTACCGGCGGGAGGTGCTGGAGAGGACTGGCGGTTTTCGCGAAGACCTGGGACGCACAGAAGATAATGAATTTCATTACCGGATCCGCCGGCAGGGGTATCGGCTCAGCATGTCGCCGGACATTATTTCTTATCAGTATATCCGCCCGAATTTGAGAAAAATGTGCCGCCAGAAGTTTGGGAATGGCTATTGGATCGGGTTGACCTGCGGCGTCTGTCCGGGCTGTTTGTCCCTGTATTATTTTGTGCCGTGGGCCTTTACTGCTGGTATTCTGCTGACGACGGTTCTGTGTTTTGCCGGTTTTCCATGGCTTTCTCTGGTGATGTGGGGCGCATACTGGCTGCTGGCTGCCGCGATGGCTCTGCTGGCTGTGAGAGGGCACAAGAAGAACATCCGGCAGTTTCTGCTGCCCATATTGTTTTTTCTCCTGCATATGAGCTACGGGATCGGGACCTGGGCCGGCCTCGTCCGCATGCCGTTCTGGCGGGGAAAACACAGAGAGTGCCCGTCGGTGGAGCGGGTGAGGGAGATTCTGAGGGCGAAGAGAAATGCTTCACAACAGGCAGTTTCGGAAGAGGCGCGTGATGCCGGGGGACAGATTGGAGGAGATGTATGAGCGAGACATTACACAGGTACACAGAGGAACAGCTGCACGGGATACAGAGAGTGAGTCTCGAGATGGCGACCGTTTTTTTTGCGTTTTGCAAGGAGAATCACCTGACGGCGTATCTGTGCGGAGGCGGCTGTATCGGTTCGCAGAGGCACGGGGGATTTATCCCATGGGATGACGATCTGGATTTCTTTATGCCGAGGGAGGATTATGAGAAATTTGTGGAATTGTGGGATTCCTACGAGCCGGGTAAAGATCTCGCCCTGTCCGTCCAATCGCAGGACTACATTGACCACAACTTATTTGCCACACTGAGGCACACGAAGACGACATGTGTGAAACCGTACCAGAGACATCTGGATATGGTCCACGGTGTTGTACTGGACATTCTGCCCCTGGACGGATACCCGGACTCACGGTGGAAGAGAAAGCTGCAGTGTATGTGGGCACTGGTCTACTCGCTGTTCTGTGCCCAGACAATACCGGAAAACCACGGCGGGATCATGGCATTTGGGAGCAGGCTTTTACTTGGCATTTTCCGGGGGAAGAAAATACGTTACCGCATATGGTCCCTGGCCAAGAAAAAAATGACAAAATACCGGATCGAGGACTGCAGCGGCATCACAGAATTGTGTTCCGGGCCGGGCTATATGAAGAACTGGTATGACAGGGAGTGGTTTGCGTCTTATATTGAAGTTCCCTTTGAGGACCGGACAATGCCAATCCCAGTGGGATATGACCCCTATCTTAGAACGGTGTTTGGCGATTATATGAAGCTGCCGCCGGAGGAGGCCAGAGTGGCACACCATGACTGTGTGTTTCTGGATCTGGAGCGGCCGTATACGGAGTACAGGGGTGTTTATTACTGTGAGGACTGACCGCCGGGGCCTGGCGGGCCGGATGAAATGGAGGATGCCATGGAACAGAAAACGGAAGTGGATTTAAAGAAATTGCAGAAAAAATGCCTGGAGATCACACTGGTCTTCAAGGAGTTCTGTGAGAGGCACGGGCTCTTGTTTTATCTCTGTGGGGGCGGGTGCATAGGCGCGGTCCGCCACGGGGGTTTTATCCCGTGGGATGACGATATTGATGTCTTCATGCCCCGGGAGGATTATGAGAAAATGTGCCGGCTGTGGGTGGAGGAGATGGATCCGCACAAATACCGGCTCAGCCGCACAGATGAGACTCATTTTGAGCGCTCCCAGCTGACGGCGATCACCGATGAGGAGACGACGTTTATCAAAGAGAGGCAGATGGATCTTCTGGTGGCGCACGGAGTCCGTCTGGAAGTTCTCCCCCTGGATGGCTGTCCCTCGGGCAGATGGAAGCGGAAAATGCAGATTTTCTGGGGACTGCTATATCAGATCTATATCAACCAGGAGGCTCCCACCAGC
>CANRMO010000241.1 GCA_947631755.1 uncultured Lachnospiraceae bacterium
CCTCCCTCCAGTTGTAGATTGTGCTCAATACAACGGATTGGGTATTTTTTCGCACTAACATAAATTATACCATATTTTTTCCATTCGTCAACTACTTTTATAAATTTTTCTGGGCAATTTTTCACCCGGATTTTCAAGGTAATTTTTCAGGGCAGCCACTTACAATTAATTGCCCTTTCCGCACGGAAAAAGCGCCGCAATACCCGCGGCGCATTTCCTCTATACCATTGGTTTTTCCACTATACTCGGACTCTTCATATACATCGCCTGGATCATTTTCTCATCCGGCTCAAACAGAATCATTACCTTGTCCCCCTGATCTGAGATCTTAGTGACGATCCCATAGAGACTGGCATCCGGCTGCAGCGATGAATAATCAAGTTTCTGCAAGTGTCGGTATCCATCCAATTTCGGAGAATCAATCGGGGCAACAGCATCTGCGTGTTCCAATTCAATGCGCTGTTTGTGTTTCCGGCGCTCACCGCCCTGGATAATATCAAAGTCCAGCTGTCCGTCGCAGAAAATATATTCCCATTCTTCCTTAAATCTCGGCCAGTACCAGAACAACAGCACTGCGCTCCCGAGAGCCAGAACCATAAACAGCGGCCTCCTCATCGTGATGAGAAAGAGAACCAGCACAGCGATGACCAGAATGATCCTCAAAAGCATCACCTGAACCGTCATTTTCTTTTTTACATTTGTCTCAACATATGATTGCTCCATAGTATTCTCCATTCAAAAGGCATTGATTACATCATCCCGCCCATTCCGGCACCACCGGCAGGCATAGCTGGTGTATCTTCTTTAATATTAGCAACTACAGACTCTGTTGTCAACAGTGTTGAGGCAACACTTGTTGCATTCTGCAGAGCACTTCTCGTCACCTTAGCCGGATCCAGAATACCGGAATCAACCATATCGACATATTCCTGGGTCAGTGCATCAAAACCAAATCCCGGTTCCCCGGCATTTACCTTGTCAATGATAACGGAGCCCTCAAGCCCGGCATTCTCTGCGATTCTGCGAAGCGGAGCTTCCAGCGCTTTGAGGATAATGTTTGCACCGGTCTTCTCATCGCCTTCCAGATCCGCAGCGATCTTTGCAACCTCTTTGCTGGCGTGGATATAGGCAGAACCGCCTCCGGCGATGATACCTTCTTCTACAGCCGCTCTCGTCGCTGCCAGCGCGTCCTCCATGCGGAGCTTAGCTTCCTGCATCTCTGTCTCCGTTGCGGCGCCAACACGGATCACTGCCACACCACCGGCAAGTTTCGCCAGTCTCTCCTGGAGTTTCTCGCGGTCAAAGTCAGATGTCGTCTCCTCGATCTGATTCCTGATCTGGGCAATGCGGGCATCAATATCCGCCTTATTGCCCTCACCGTCAACGATAATCGTGCTCTCTTTCTGGACTTTCACTGACTTCGCACGTCCCAGCTGTTCCATCGTTGTCTCTTTCAGATCCAGCCCAAGCTCCTCAGAGATCACCTCACCACCGGTCAGAATGGCGATATCTTTCAGCATCTCTTTTCTTCTGTCACCGTATCCCGGAGCTTTCACCGCAACTACATTAAATGTTCCGCGCAGCTTGTTGATCACAAGTGTGCTGAGTGCCTCGCCCTCAACATCTTCTGCAATGATCAGAAGCCTTGCGCTCTGCTGTACTACCTGCTCCAGAAGAGGAAGGATCTCCTGGATGTTGGAGATTTTTTTATCTGTAATCAGGATATACGGATTATCCAGCTCGGCCTCCATCTTATCCATATTTGTCGCCATATAAGCGGACACATATCCGCGGTCAAACTGCATACCCTCTACCATATCCAGCTCTGTCATCATCGTCTTGGATTCTTCGATGGTGATAACACCGTCATTGGAAACTTTCTCCATGGCATCGGCAACCATCTCACCCACCTGTTCATCCCCGGCAGAAATCGCAGCCACTTTGGCGATCTGCTCTTTTCCGGACAATTTAGAGCTCATCTTCTGGATTGATTCAACAGCGGCCTCTGTCGCTTTCTTCATACCCTTGCGGAAAATGATCGGGTTTGCACCAGCCGCCAGATTCTTCATGCCCTCATTGATCATCGCCTGGGCGAGTACCGTCGCCGTCGTCGTGCCGTCACCGGCCACATCATTTGTCTTTGTCGCAACTTCTTTTACAAGCTGTGCGCCCATATTCTCAAAGGCATCTTCCAGCTCGATCTCTTTTGCAATGGTCACGCCGTCATTTGTGATCAGGGGTGCGCCGAATGATTTATCCAGTACAACATTTCTTCCCTTCGGTCCCAAAGTCACGCGGACCGTATCCGATAATTTATTAACACCTGTCTCAAGGGCTGTCCTAGCCTCTGCACCAAATTTAATTTCCTTTGCCATCACTCATTACCTCCAAATTTATTCTACAATTGCGAGAACGTCATTCTGACGAACAATAATGTATTCTTCTCCATCCAGCTTCACATTTGTGCCGGCATATTTTGAATAGATTACTTTATCACCGATCTTTACTTCCATTTTCACTTCCTTGCCTTCAACCACGCCGCCCGGTCCGACTGCGATCACCTCAGCCTGCTGCGGTTTTTCCTGTGCCTGTCCCGGCAGCACGATACCGGATTTAGTTGTCTCTTCTGCATCTAACTCTTTTAATACGATTCTGTCACACAATGGTACTAACTTCATGTCTGATTCCCTCCATTTCTTTTTCTTGTTAGCACTCATTTTTGACGAGTGCTAACTCATTGGCTATATAATATGCAATTACAGGAAGAAATGCAAAGCCAGTTCAGTTTCCATTTCTCTGTATTGCATACTATATTCTCTTCTATTCTCTTTTATTCTCTCTTTTTCTCATTTTTTATTTTTCTTTTGGAATTTTTATGCTCCCTTTTCCCGCAGCTTCTCTTTCAGATCCAGAGCCTTATCCTTGATCCTCGGCTGCGCGTTCCTCGCCACAAGGACTTTCGACACATACCGT
>CANRMO010000242.1 GCA_947631755.1 uncultured Lachnospiraceae bacterium
CGATCCGAGCGCCAATGCCAACTACGTTGGCTATGCGAACACCGAGCAGTCTCGCGAAGCGTGACGCTCGTGGTCGAGATAACTCTCTTGGACAAACTCCGGTTTTTCAAAGAGAGCGTCCTGGAGAGTCATCTGTCCGGACCCATGCCGCTAACGCACGGAAACAGTTACTTTATAGCCTTTTTTACCCCGGTCCGTATTTGTCCGCATGGAAACCCAGATGACTGCTTTTCCTTTTTTCTTTCCTTTTACCTTACCGTTTTTTTTCACCTGCACCGTACCTGGTTTTGAGGACCGGTAAGAAAGGATTTCTGAGGTGAGCTGACGTTTTATCAATTTTTCCTTCCCATTTTTATCGTATCCATTTATGATCTCGGCAGTCGTCTTGAGAGATATCGTTTTTCCCTTTTTTAATCTGACTTTATTTTTGACGGGCCAGATCGCATCCACATCGTCGGCCGGGTAACATTTCTTCTTTTTAGTTTTTGGGTTGATAGCCGTTGCCATTGCGATGTATTCGTAATTATCGTTCGAATAATATGCCTTGTCTACATATTTTGCGCGGGCAGACTTAAAATAACCCGGCCGGGCCACTTTTGTGGATTTGCTGAACGCATGTTTCCCCAGAGATTGCAGTGATGCCGGCAACTTGATTTTTTTAATGGATGTACCCCAGAATGTATAGGCATAAATGTGTTGCAGGGAATCTGGCAGATTGATCTTTCTTAAACTGGTGCAGCCCCGGAAAGCCCCTGAGCCGATACCAGTCAATCCGGCAGGCAATTTTACATTTTTCAGATTTTTGCAGTTCTCAAATGCCCCGTCATTTATGTAGGTTATATTATCTTTGATCACAACAGTCTCCAGGCCAGACCCGGCACAGCTCCATATCGTGGAATATATCTTGTTTGAGGAAAATGTCAGCTTTTTTAAATACAGGCAGCCCTCATATCCGTAACTGTTTATGACGCTGTCAGGCTCTTTATATTCTGCATCCCGTTTACAGCGGGGATAATAATACAATATTGTGAGCGATTTATCAAACAGCACCCCCTGAGACGCAGTCATATCGGGATTTTCCTTATCCACATCAATCTCCTCCAGATTCTCAAAGTAAGAAGTGAGGCTTGGGAGGAGATAATTGCCGTTGATCTCTGGATTTCCCGGGACGCAGGAGGGATTGTGATCGATCCCACGGAAGATCATCTGGCCGGGAAGTTTTACATATGTGATCCCGGGAAGTTTTACGGCACCGTCTTCAGAGCGCAGGTTCAGAGTGCGGACTACTCTCCCCTCGATCTTGTCCGGAAGTTCGAGGCGGGTCTTACCCTCCGGGACAAAAATTGCTGTGATCTGGACCATGTTATATTTATCATAATCATCCCGGTAGACATAGGTGACCCCGTCTACGACTGCCTGTTCGGGTGGAATTGAATAGTAAACCAAACGGGCGGCATTCACTGTGGGCGCGGACACTCCCCACGGCTGGCAGAGCGATGTCACTGCAAATAAAACACATAATAGAACAGATAAGATTTTTTTCATAATATTCTCCATTTCTCATAAAAATCCAGATATCTCCGGTGTCAGATATACTGGTCTATAACACGTTTCACAGATGGCAGATAGGAACGTCCGAACAAATTCAGATGATTTAAGAGATGATACAAATTGTACAGATCCCGACGCTGTTCATAGCCCGGCTGTAAGGGAGCTGCCTCTCTGTATGCCTCGTAAAACGGCCGGGGGAAACCGCCAAAGAGTTCTGTCATGGCGAGATCCGCTTCCGCGCTTCCGACATACACAGCCGGATCGATCAGCCACGCTCTCCCATCGCTCCCCGTAATGGCGTTCCCGGACCATAGGTCGCCGTGTAACAGAGACGGGTATTCCGGTTCCACAAGGACCTCTTCTAGTTTTTCCAGCAGAGCCGCCGCTTTTTTCTGCTCTCCGGGGCTGAAATAGCGGGCAGCGCTTTGGAACTGGGGTTTGAGGCGGCAGTCGCGGAAGAATGCGATCCAGTTGTCATGCGCAGTGTTGTCCTGATCCCGGCTGCCGATAAAATTGGTGTACAGAAAGCCATATTTCCCACCCCTTGTAAAGCTTTCTGTCCCCGCCTTGTGCATGGCCGCGAACTGACGCCCAAAAACTTCCCAGTAATCTGGGATGCGTTTCCCGCTCTCGATAAATTCCATCAGAAGAAAAGGACGTCCTCCATTTTTTTTGTCCGTCCCGCAGCCATTGTCTGTTCCACAGCCAAAGACGTGGGGGGTGCCAATGGCCCCCGTCTGCGCAATGGCGGAGAGGCCCGCCGCCTCTGCGGCAAAAAATGATTCCTCCACCCTGGCATTTGCTTTCATAAAGAGAAAGGTTCCGTCCGCCAGCGTCAGTTTATAGGCCTCATTGATATCGCCTCCCGCCACCCGGTCAGCCCGCTTGATGCCGGTGCCGCTGCCACGCAGAGATACGAGAGCTTCCTCCAGAGAATCAAAATGTTTTATATGAGTCATAATCTCTATACCCCCCTTATTACTCTGATTATGTCAGATTTTATAGCGATAGTCAAGAAAGTACACCAATTTGCGGTGCATATTTGCTTTCTCCCCGCTTTCATGGTAGAATAAAGAGAAGAACGAATTACGTTTTGGGGAGGTTTCAGCGAATGGATAAAAAAATCACCTATCACGAGCAGGTCACCCGCGACAACACGGTTAAACTGAGAAATGTCCTGGCAACCATTCCCGGTTTTTGCCGCGATTATTTCCGTGCCATTGAGCCAAATACACAGGCGAAGACAAGGATTTCCTATGTGTATGACATACGCCTGTTTTTTCATTTCTTATGTGAGTCCAATCCCTATTTTAAAAAGATGGAGGATATCACAGAGATAAAGCTCTCCGACCTGGATCTTCTCCAGCCCGTGGACATTGAAGAATACCTGGAAT
>CANRMO010000243.1 GCA_947631755.1 uncultured Lachnospiraceae bacterium
TTGATACATATAAGAGTTCTGTGGCAGAGGCGGCTCTTTTTGCCGGGGCGGATATGCTGAATGATATCTGGGGATTCCGGGCCGATGAGCGCATAGCTGTATTGGCGGCGGAATACGATGTGGCGGTTTGCCTCATGCACAACCGGGACAATACAGAGTATAAGGATTTTGTCAGTGAGGTTGTCCGGGATCTGCGGACGTCTCTGGCGATCGCAGAGAGGAATGGCGTAAAGCGGGAGAAGATTATACTGGATCCCGGCGTCGGTTTTGGCAAGACTTATGAGCAGAATCTGGTGATCATAAATCACCTGGAGGACATTGTGGCTATGGGATATCCGGTTCTTCTGGGCGCGTCGAGGAAGAGTGTGATTGGGCTGACTCTGGATCTTTCGGCCGCGGAGAGGGAAGAGGGGACGATTGCCACCAGTGTGATCGCTGCTATGAAAGGGTGTGGGTTTGTCCGTGTCCATGATGTGAGAGGAAATGCCCGCGCACTGAGGATGACAGAGGCTGTCATACATTCTGAATGCGGAGGGGAACGGGAGCGGGAAAAGGAGGGAGGTGCCGGCGGTGGACCGGATACGGATTGAAAACCTTGAAGTGTATTGCCACCACGGTCTCTTGAGGGAAGAGACCGTGCTGGGGCAGAAGTTTCTTGTGTCTCTTGATCTTTATACGGATACGAGAGAGGCGGGGCGGAGCGATGATCTGTCTTGTTCCATTGACTATGCGGAAGTCTCACATTTTGTGGACAAAAAGATGAAAGAGAGAAATTTTAAGCTGATCGAGGCGGCGGCGGAACAGCTGGCGGCGGATATTCTGGGGGAATTTCCGCTGGTGCAGAAGATCTGTGTGGAGCTGAAGAAGCCGTGGGCCCCGATTCTTTTGCCGCTCGAGCATGTCAGCGTGAGTATTGTGAGACAGTGGACAGGAGTTTATCTGTCCGTTGGTTCCAATGTGGGAAACCGGGAGGGGCAGATCCGGGAGGCGGTGGAGCAGCTCTCCCAGTGCAGTCATATCCGCAAGGTGAGAATGTCAGAACTGATTGAGACGAGGCCGTATGGCTATCAGGAGCAGGGCGATTTTCTGAACGGAGCGATCGCCCTGGAGACAACATTTTCCCCGGAGGAACTGCTCGGGTTCCTGCACGGGGTCGAGAAGGCCGGACACCGGGAGAGGACGGTCCGCTGGGGGCCGAGGACGATTGATCTTGACATTATTTTCTTTGGGGATGAGGTAGTGGACCGGGAGGATCTGGTCATTCCCCACCGGGATATGCATCGGAGGGAATTTGTGCTGGAACCGCTGGCGGAGATCGCTCCCTGGCAGAAGCACCCGGTCTTTCACAAAACGGTGTATGAACTTTTGTGGGAACTGAGGGATGGCTGCGGGAATACGGAGAGAAAGTGAGGAGAAGGTTATGATCGATTTATCTGTGTCAAGAGAGAAGATCGACAGGATAGACAGTCAGATCGTAAAACTCTTTGAGGAGAGGATGGAAGCTGCCAGCGAAGTGGCAAAATACAAGATGGAGACGGGCAAGCCAGTATATGACAGGGAGAGAGAGGAGTCCAAACCTGAGAAACTGGGGGTTATGTCCCATGGCAGATTCAATGAGCGGGCGGTGAAAGAACTGTTCAGCCAGATTATGTCTATCAGCCGCAAATACCAGTACGGTGTTCTCCCTCACAGGGATCTTGTGACAGATTTCAGGAAAACAGATAAAATACCGGTCAGTGATTCCACTAGGGTCTATTATTTTGGAGTGCCCGGCACACACACCCAGAAAGCGATGGAAGAGTTTTTTGGGGACGGCGTGCAGGGGATCAGCTGTCCCTCGTTTGGGGGTGTTATGGAGGCGGTGCAGGAAGGGGAGGCAGATTACGGCGTGCTGCCGATTGAAAACTCTTCCACTGGGGGGATCACGGCAAACTATGATCTTCTGTTAAATTACCGCAATGCCATCGTGGGGCAGTATGTCATGAAGATTGACCAGTGCCTGCTGGCGCTCCCGGGGACAAAAGCGGAGGATATCCGCAATGTCTATTCCCACCCGCAGGGACTCGCCCAGTGCAGCGCTTTTATGGAAGAACATCCGTCTTACCACGGCATTGAATATGGCAGCACGGCGGCGGCGGCGAAAAAGGTGGCGGAGGACGGGGATGTGGCACAGGCGGCCATCGCCAGCCGGCGGGCGGCAAAAGAGTACGGGCTGGAGATCATTGCTGACAGCATCCAGCAGGAGAAAAATAACTGCACCCGGTTTATCGTGATCGGGCACGAGGAAATCTTTACGCCGGACAGCGATAAGATTGCCCTGTGTATGGAACTTCCCCACAAGAGCGGCAGCCTGTACCGGATTTTGTCCCATTTTCTCTACAATGACTTAAATATGACTCAGATAGAATCCCGGCCGATTCCCGGGCGCAATTGGGAATATCGTTTTTTTGTGGACATAGACGGGAACCTCGGGTTGCCGGAGGTGCAGAATGCACTGAGGGGCGTAAAAGAGGAGGCGGCTTTCATGAGAGTGCTGGGGAACTATAAAGCATGATGTTTTTGCCCGGCGTCCCTGGTTCACACATTGCACATAATTTCTACATAGTTTATTCAAATAAAAAACAAAACAAACACACATTTTTTCACTATGATAGCTATATAAATTCTTGAAAGGATGTGTGATATATGAAAAAAGTGGTAAAATTGATCGCGGGCGCAGCCGCATTTGGAATTATTGCAGGGACAACTTTCCAGGGGGTGAACTACACGGCAGAAAACCTTCTGGGGACGGGGACGCAGGTGGAGTCAGAAAAGGGTGAAGAGACCGATCCGGTGAGCCTGACAAGTACAAATATGGTGGCAGGACAGGGCGGGACGTCGGATGTGGCGGGGATCGGCGAGCAGGTGCTGCCC
>CANRMO010000244.1 GCA_947631755.1 uncultured Lachnospiraceae bacterium
CGTTCCCTCCCTGCGCAATAAGAAAATGAGGGGCAACCACTATGTGGATCTTGTTGTAGATGTGCCGACAAGCCTGAGCCGCGAACAGAAAAAACTTCTGGAGCAATTGGACGAGAGCTTTGAGAAAAAAGAAAAAAAGAAGAAAAAGTAAAAAGAAGAAATATGGATGAAAAAAATTTTATTGCGCGGCTGAGAGAACTGACACCCCGCCGGTCGGTGGGAATGGTCGCGGGAAATCTGATTCTGGCGATCGGAATCAGCATATTAAAATGGTCGCATACCGGCAATGACCCATATTCAGCTATGATCATGGCCCTGGCTGACGTTGCGGGCGTCAGCTACGGTGCATTTCTGATCTTTTTTAACTGCTTTCTCTTTGTTATTGAAATTATCTGGGGGAGAAAGTACATTGGTGTGGGGACGCTGGTGAACTGGGGGCTTTTGGGGCCAGTCGTGGATCTGGTGTACCCTTTCTGGATACATACGTTCCGCGAGGCAGATGTTTTGTGGAAACAGCTTTTGCTGGCTCTTATCGGCATTGTGGTAATTAGTATCGGGTGCTCCCTGTACCAGACTTCGGATGCCGGCATTTCGCCCTACGATTCCCTTGCCATTATCGGGGAAGACCGCACGCCGCTCCCCTATTTCTGGGCGCGTATGATATGCGACGGCGCCTGTGCGCTTGTATGCTTTTTTGCTCACGGCGTAATGGGGATCGGAATGTTGTGCTGTGCGTTCTGCCTGGGGCCGGTCATTGCGTTTTTTAATAAGTTTCTGTCTGTGCCGTTGCTGCTCCCCGGGAAGAAACCGGATGAGGGACGAGCGGGACAGCAAAAGAGAAATCACAAAAAATAGAGGAGAGGGAAAAGATATGTTGGGAATTATAGGTGCCATGGATGAAGAAGTGGCAAGAATAAAAGAAAAAATGGAAGATATTTCCGTCCTCAGCAAAGCAGGTATGGAGTTTTTCCGGGGAAAGATCGGGAACTGTGACGCGGTTGTCGTGTGCTGCGGGATTGGAAAAGTAAATGCGGGGGTGTGCACACAGATCCTGGTGGACTGTTTTGAAGTGTCGGCGGTAATCAATACTGGGATCGCGGGATCACTGAGAGCAGAAATTGATATCGGGGATATTGTATTGTCGACGGACGCGCTGCAGCATGATGTGGAGGCTGTCGCGTTCGGATATCCCGTGGGACAGATCCCGCGCATGGATACCCTGGCTTTCCCGGCGGATGAGAGGCTGCGAAAAGTTGCCAGGGCAGCCTGTGAGAGAGTGAACCCGGATATCCGAGTTCACGAGGGCCGGGTGGTCAGCGGCGACCAGTTTATTTCTGACAGAGCAAAAAAAGACTGGCTCACAGAGACGTTTGAGGGTTACTGCACAGAGATGGAAGGGGCGGCTATCGCCCAGGCGGCGTACTTGAACCGGGTTCCCTTTCTCATCATCCGCGCCATTTCTGATAAGGCGGATGACAGCGCCCATGAAGATTACCCGGCTTTTGAGGCAAAAGCGATCACACATTGTGTCAATCTGACCCTGGCGATCGCGGAAGAATATTGATATAAGGATCCGCTGGTCTGCATAAGAAATAATCCTCCTGTCCATACTATTGTTAAAAACAGGAGGATTTTATTATGCAGCATAAATATCGGATCAATACCGTCTATGGCAGGGAAATTCTTGATTCACGCGGCAACCCCACTGTTGAAGTGGAGGTATCGCTGTGCGGAGGCAGCAAGGGAAGGGCGTCCGTTCCCTCCGGTGCATCCACCGGGGCGTTTGAGGCAGTGGAGCTGAGGGATCCGGAACTGCCGCGCTACAACGGCACTGGAGTGAAAAAGGCAGTGCAGCACGTCAACGAAACGCTCGGCTTCATATTGGAGGGAAAAAATGCGTTGAACCAGGTGGAGATCGACACACTTATGATCCACGAAGACGGCACAAAAAATAAGGCCCGGCTCGGGGCAAATGCGATTCTTGGGACGTCTATGGCAGTGGCAAAAGCGGCGGCAAAGGCAGTGGGCCTTCCCCTCTACCAGTATCTGGGCGGCGCGAATGGGCGGACGCTGCCAGTACCTATGATGAATATTGTCAATGGCGGGAAACATGCGGACAGCAGCCTGACGATCCAGGAGTTTATGATCATGCCAATCGGCGCAAAGTCGTTCCACGCCTGTCTGGAGTGGAGTGTCTCGGTGTTCCATACATTGAAAAAACTTTTGCATGAGGAGGGATACGCCACCTCTGTGGGAGACGAGGGCGGATTTGCGCCACAGCTGGCCAACGATGAGGCGGCGCTGCAGTATATCGTCCGGGCGATCGAAAAGGCAGGTTACCGCCCGGGTGAGGACTTCATGATAGCGATGGACGGGGCGAGCACAGAGATGTATGAGGAAGCAGTGAGAAATGGCCGCCCTGGCGAGTATTTATTCTGGAAATCCGGCGACTACAAAACGACAGAAGAGATGATCGATTTCTGGACCAGGTTATGCGACAGATATCCCATTTACTCCATTGAAGACGGTCTCGCCGAAGAGGACTGGAATGGGTGGAAGAAGTTGCCGGATTCTCTTGGCAGCCGGGTCCAGCTTGTCGGTGACGACCTCTTTGTAACGAATACAGAGCGCATACAGAAAGGGATCAACCTGGGGGCATCCAATGCGGTTCTGATTAAGCCGAACCAGATCGGAACGGTTTCAGAAACGCTCGAGGCGATCCGGATGACAAAAAACAACCGCTGGAATGCCATCGTGAGCCACCGCTCCGGTGAGACAGAGGATACGACTATCGCGGATATCGCGGTGGGATTGAACGCCGGCCAGATCAAGACCGGGGCGCCGTCCCGCACAGACCGTGTGGCTAAGTATAACCAGCTTC
>CANRMO010000245.1 GCA_947631755.1 uncultured Lachnospiraceae bacterium
CAATCACTTTTTATTCCGCAAATCACGTGTCAGTCAATAACTATTTCTCGCCCGGCACGACTTATTATTATTCTTATGCGGACGATATAACAGAGCCGGTTGTGAAATGGTCCGATCCCAAACCTTACACCCCGCGCCGGACAGACGCCTATTCTGTCATTCTGACAGCAGATCCCCAGATCGGCGCATCTACTTATATCCCCGCCGACACCTATAACTGGAACCGCACGCTGGAACGGGCGGTGAAACTCTCACCGGATGCCGCTTTTGTGCTGACCGCCGGAGATCAGATTGATTTCAAGAAAGAGACGGATGATGACAACCTGCGGGAGAGCGAGTACGCCGGCCTCCTCTATCCGCCCCTGCTGCGCTCCCTGCCATTAGTGGCAGTCATCGGCAACCACGACACACGGGTGGGGGATTTCCAATATCATTTCAACAATCCGAACAGCAGCGGCAACCACGGGACAACACCGGCCGGCTGCGATTACTATTTCCGTTATGGAGATGTCCTGTATATGATCTTAAACAGCAACAGCCGGGACACCGCCTCCCACCGGAATCTCATGGCGCAGGCCGTCAAAGAGAACGCCGATGCCAGGTGGCGCGTCGTGTCTTTCCACCACGATGTTTACGGTTCCGGTGCCGCCCACTCCAACCGCACCTCGGCCAATATGCGGATTCTCTTTGCCCCGCTGATGGACGAATTCTGTGTTGACTTAGTAATCTCCGGCCACGACCACTCTTACACCAGATCTTATCCGATGCTGGACGGAACCGCCATTGATTACGGAAACGGGAACACATCCCTGACTGATCCGGTGGGCACCTCCTATATCTCCCTCGGAACCGCCACCGGGTGTAAAATGTTTTCCCTCGCGAACCCGAGGCAGTTCTATGTCAGCGAGCGCTCCAATACCCCGATCCCCACTTTTTCCATTCTGGATGTGGCAGGAAACCGGCTGACGGTAAAGACCTATGATTATAATGGGGAAAAATATGCAGATGATTTTACGATCACAAAGACGGCACCAAAAACAAATCCGCTGTCCACGATCGAGAGCGCAAAAAAAATACCAAAGACAGGTTATACGATAAGCAGCTTTAACCAGCTCCAGAGCGCCCTCAAAAACTTCCAGAAAGTATTTCAGCAGACAGAAGAAGATCTCGGGGCCATCGAGGTCGAGGAAAACTTTTTTCACTACGACGACCCGCTGACATACTACGGCTACGCCTACGGCACTACCGACGCCCTGGGGGACGGCTACTCTACGCTCCTGGACAAGACAAGGCTGACCTGTAAAAAACTTTCCCCTCTCCAGTTTTCCAATGCCTATACAGCAGTTACCGGCGCATCTTCCCGGCTCGTAAAAACCTCACTGACTGTAAAAAAGGGAAAGAAAAAACTGAAAAAGAATGCTGTGATCAAACTAAAGAAGGGGAAGAAACTGAAATTACATGTGAGCGCCTCCCCCTCCAGCTATAAGGTGAAATACTCTTCTTCTGCGAAAAAATATGTATCTGTGACGCAAAAAGGCGTGCTGAAGGCGAAAAAAATCACGCCGAAAAAGGGAAAAAAGAAAACGGTTCTGATCACCATGAAATTTCAGAACCGCTCCTTTAAAATTAAAGTCCGTGTCACAAAACCCCCGAAGAAGAAAAAGGGGAAAAAATCTAAGAAAGGCTGATATTCCGCACAGCTTCCCTCACCCGGAGCACCATGGACGGCGTCACGGATAATTCGTCAATTCCCATGCGCAGGAAAGTCTCTGTCAGAGTGGTATCTGCGCCGAGCTCCCCACAGATTCCAACCCAGCAGCCCTCCCTGTGCCCATTGTCCACAACCATCTGCAGCATTCTGAGAACAGCCTCATGGTGCGGGTCATAGATGGCATCCAGTTTCGGATTCTGCCGGTCTATGGCGAGAACATACTGTGTCAGGTCATTTGTGCCGATACTGAAAAAATCTACTTCTTTCGCCAGAAGGTCGCTGATCATTGCCGCCGCCGGCGTCTCAATCATAATACCGAGCTCTACCTCGCCAAAGGGGATATTCTGCGCTCCGAGCTCTTCTTTTACCACACCTATGATTTCTTTAATCTGCTTTACCTCGCTGACGGAAATGATCATTGGAAACATAATGGATATCGTGCCGTAATAACTGGCCCGGTAGATGGCCCTAAGCTGCGTCTTAAAGATTTCCGTGCGGTCCAGGCAGATACGGATCGCCCGGTATCCCAGGGCAGGATTTTCTTCCTTTTCCAGCTTAAAATACCCCACCTGTTTGTCCGCACCGATATCCAGCGTGCGTATGATCACTTTTTTTCCGGCCATCGTCTCCGCCACTTTCCGGTACGCCACAAACTGTTCCTCCTCGTCTGGGTAATCCTGGGATTCCAGATAGAGAAACTCACTGCGGAACAGGCCAATGCCGCCCGCGTCATTGTCCAGGACACTGACCACGTCGGACACACCGCCAATATTGGCATAGAGGTGGATCTTGCGCCCGTCCTTTGTCACAGTATCTTTCCCTTTCAGCTCTAAAAGCAGCTTCTTTTTCTTTTCCTCTTCCTCCTGTCTGGCCCGGTATTTTCCCAGTGTCTCCTCATCCGGCTCCACATAGAATTTCCCGGAAAACCCGTCTACAATTGCCATTTTCCCGTCCAGGCCATCTCCCAGGTTGACGCCAATCAACGCCGGGATATTCATTGTCCGGGCCAGGATCGCAGTGTGGGAATTTGTTGACCCGTGCCTCGTCACAAAAGACAGCACCTTGCTCTTGTCCAGCTGGACTGTCTCACTGGGGGCCAGATCCTCTGCCACGAGAATAACCGGCTCATCGC
>CANRMO010000246.1 GCA_947631755.1 uncultured Lachnospiraceae bacterium
TCCAATGCTTTGTCCAGGTGCAGCTCCCGCATCTGTCCATTTTTATCCACGCGGTCATAATCATAGAGCCGGTATGTGAGGTTCGAGCTCTGCTGGATCTCCGCGATCAGCACCCCCGCACCGATGGCGTGAACCTGTCCGGAGGGAATATAAAATACATCTCCCTTTTTCACCGGTACCTCCTGAAGATATTTTCGAATCGTTCCGGTCTGGACACTCTTTCTCACAAGCTCTCTGTCCACATCATGATAAAAACCGTATACAAGTTTCGCCTCTCTGGCAGCCTCCAGCACATACCACATCTCAGTTTTTCCGAGAGCTCCCTCCTCATGCTCCATGGCATATTCATCATCCGGGTGCACCTGAACAGACAAATCTTTTTTTGCGTCGATAAACTTAATGAGGATCGGAAGCTCCTTTTCCGTTCTCGGATGGGTTCCCAAATACTCCGGATGAACAGAAAGCACCTCCGAAAGAGACATCCCGGAAAATTCTCCCGTTACTACATAACTCAACCCCTCTGGATGGGTAGAACACTCCCATGTCTCCGCCAGAGGTTCCGTGTCGATCTCCTTGGCAAAATCATCCCGCAGCCGGGAGCCGCCCCAGAAATAGTCTTTCCCCGCCGGACGGAGCAGAAAAGGCTGCGTCCCGGCAGTTTCGGAAACTGCTTTATCCCTGTTAATATTCCAGCTCGAATTTTTGCTTGTCATGCACACTGATCTCCTCGCCAAGCTGTACTTCTATCACCTTTAACTCCGTCTTCGCTATAAGTGTGTGACGGCATCCCGCCTGCATCGTGACCACATCACCGGTTTTCACCGGCTGCTCCATGCCATCCACGATGGCAGTCCCCTCACCGGAAATAATATTCCAGACCTCATCCCTGAGAACATGGCTGTGATAGTTCATCCGGTTTCCCGGGTTCAGCGTTATCTTAATCGTCAGACTCTTCTCCTCCACATCCATGACTTGAAAGTTTCCCCAGGATTTCTCTGCAAACATGATCTGCTGGTCAATCTGGTCCACATAAGGTTTAATGTAACTGGACTGCTCCTTATCTGATACAAGAATTCCCTCAGAGGAGGCAGAGACAACCATATCCTTTAAGCCCATACAGACAACAGGAACATTCAGTTCATTTATAACATGGACATTTTCGCACGTTTCATTCAGCATGGCCTGTCCCACCACATGCTCCTCCATGGCTTCCGTGAGCGTATTCCAGGTACCGAGGTCTTTCCACTGCCCGGCAAAGCGCTGCACCTGGATCTTATCTTCCTGTTCTGCGACTGCGTAGTCAAAACTGATTTTTTTCACTGTATCATACCGGGCAAACAAATCCTCATAATCCTCAAAATCAATTAATTCATGCGCCTTATCCAGCACATACTGCAACTGATAGGCAAAGACCCCGCCGTTCCAGAGTGCGCCTCTCTCAATATATCTCTGTGCTGTCTCTCTGTCCGGCTTCTCCCGGAAAGTGTTTACTGTACTTGTCTGCTCCGGCGAATCCGGCAGGATATACCCGTACTTCTCACTCGGATAGGTGGGTTCAATGCCCATCAGAACAAGATTTGCCTCTCCTTTTGCTGCCTGCTCTCCCAGCTTTTTTAAGGCGAGAAAATAGTCCTCTTCCACATAGGGGTCCACCGGACAGACAACAACCGGTTCATCCCCGGGCACTCCCTGTATATCGTGAAGATATGCTGTGGCGAGGGCAATGGCCGGAAATGTATCCCGGCGGCATGGCTCAATACTGATGCCCACGTCCTCACCGATCTGGTTATGTATGGAAGAAATCTGTGTTTTGGATGTGGCTATGGTGACCACTGCCTCCGGGTCGACCGCCCGGATCTGGCGGTATACCCGCTGTACCATAGACTCATACTCCCCATTTTCATCCTTAAATATTTTGATAAACTGTTTCGACCGGATATCGTTGGACAGCGGCCATAGACGCTTGCCGGACCCACCGGATAATAAAATGATGTTCATACCGCTCCCCCTTATCTCTCCGCCCTCACAGGATTATTCAGAAAATCTTCGTAAGCCAGACGAATGCCATCCTCTAATTCTGTCCGGTATGTCCACCCAAGTTCCGTCGCCTTTGAGACATCCAGAAGTTTTCGCGGCGTGCCGTTTGGCTTACTGGTATCCCACCGTATCTCCCCCTTATATCCGGTCACTCTGGCAACCAATTCCGTCAGTTCCCGGATACTCAGCTCTTTTCCTGTCCCGGCATTAACAGTCTCATCTCCGCTGTAATGATTCATGAGGAATACGCAGAGATCTGCCAGATCATCTACATACAGAAATTCCCGGAGAGGACTTCCATCCCCCCAGCAGGTAACAGAGGGAAGCCCCTGTTCCTTTGCCTCGTGGAAACGCCGGATCAGCGCCGGCAGCACGTGGCTGTGGGTCGGGTGGTAATTGTCATTTGGCCCGTAAAGATTGGTGGGCATAACAGAAATATAATCCGTCCCGTACTGCTTATTCAGGAACTCACAGTACTTTAGTCCCGAAATTTTTGCCAGGGCATAAGCCTCATTTGTCTTCTCCAGTTCACCAGTGAGCAGGCACTCTTCTTTCATTGGCTGCGGCGCCATGCGGGGATAAATACAAGAGGAACCGAGAAACTCCAGTTTTCTGCATCCATTTTTCCAGGCAGAGTGGATCACATTCATCTCAAGAATCATGTTATCGTACATAAAATCAGCCAGGGCTTTCTGGTTTGCCTCTATCCCCCCCACTTTTGCCGCCGCAAGAAATACATATTCCGGCTGCTCTTCTTCAAA
>CANRMO010000247.1 GCA_947631755.1 uncultured Lachnospiraceae bacterium
GCCGCCGATCCAGTGTGTGAAGCTGCGCCATAAGAGGGAGCAGTGGGAGAGGGCTTCTACGTCGTGCAGGATACTGGCCCCGGTTGTGGTAAATCCGGAGACTGTCTCAAACATAGCATTTGTAAAGGACGGTATCTCACCGGTTAGAATGAAAGGCAGGCATCCGAACAGACTGAGCGCAATCCAGCTCAGCGCTGTGGCGACACAGCCCTCTTTCAGATAGAAAATGTGGTTGGACGGTTTGTGGAGACTGGAGAGAATGCCCAGAAGCCCGCACAGGGCCGCCACTATCAGATAATACCAGCCCTGGGTTTCCCCATAGATCAGAGCTACGAGACAGGGCAGGAGCATCAGAACTCCCTCGGTCTTCAGAATATGTCCTAATATGTATCGGATAATTGAAATATTCATATGTTCCTCCATCTGCGCGCCCGCACGTATTACTTTTGGCGGCGGTTTTACTCTAAAATATCCAGAATATCATCAAATCCACTGTGTGTGGTGACGATGATAACATGGTCCCCTGTGCGGATCATATCTTGTCCGCCGGGGATCTTTGCCTTTCCCTTGCGGTAAATGAAGGCAACCAGAAGATTTTTTTTGAGCTTTAATTCCATCAGAGGAATGTCCGTCACGGCAGACTTTTTATCTACATGAAACTCAATTGCCTCTGCCCGGTAATCGAACATATGGTACAGGGTCTCAATATTGCTGTCCATCGAGTTTTTCTTGGCCCGGACAAAGGCAATGATCGCCTCGGAGGTGATGTATCTCGGATAGATGACGCTGCCCAGATCCAGACTGTTAATGATATCTTTAAATGTGTTGTGGTTAATTTTTGTGATGACTTTGGCGCTGGAATATTTTCTGGCGTGGAGGGTCAGCATCACATTTTCCTCATCAATTCCGGTCAGCGCCACAAAGGATTCGATCCGGTCCAGCCCCTCTTCGTTCAGGAGTTCACTGTCACAGCCGTCTCCATTTATAATGACCGCCTTGGGCAGCAGAATACTGAGTTCTTCGCAGCGGGCGGTGTCCTTTTCGATTATCTTTACATCAACACCCATTCGGATCAATTGATGGGCGAGATAGTAGGAGGTGCGCCCGCCGCCCACAATCAAAGTGTTCTTCACCTGTTTTGTCTTGAACCCCAGCGATTTCAGGAAAGAGTGGATGTTTTTGCGGGTGGCAACAAAAGTGACAATATCGCCAGCGAGCAGGCGGAATGTGCCGTCCGGTATGATGACATTGTTATCCCGCTCAACCGCGCAGGCCAGGACATTGTTTGCGTGCTCACTTCCCAGTTTTGTGATGGTCATGCCATCCAGAATATTGTCATCCGGGATCTGGAATTTGATCATTTCTGCCTGTCCATGGGCAAAGGAATTTACTTCCAGCGCTGTGGGCAGAAACAAAATGCGCGCCATTTCCAGGGACGCCTCCAGTTCCGGGTTGATGACCAGTGAGAGGCCAAGTTTTTCGCGCAGATAACCGACTTCCTTGCTGTAATCCGGCGTGCGCACCCGGGCGATAGTAGAGCAGTCGTCCCCCACCTGTTTGGCAACTGTACAGCACAAAAGATTTAGTTCATCTGATTCGGTGACAGCGATCACCAGATCAGCGGACTCAATACCGGCCTCCATCAGCAGGCTGTAGCTGGCACCGTTGCCGACAATTCCCATAATGTCGAACTGGGCCGCGACTGCCTGGATAGTCGAAGCATCTTTGTCAACAATTGTGATGTCGTGTCCTTCTCTGCTCAATTGTTCTGCCAGTGTAATACCGACTTTGCCGCAGCCGACAATAATGATATTCAGGCCTTTTTGCACGGCCAGATGTCTTTCCCTTTTCATAAAAATCCCCCTTACCTTGTCTATTATAAATCCATACAAGTAAAAAATCACTAAGAAAATGAAAAAAGATGATAGAATTTTTTTGAATCATTATATAATGGCTTTAGATGTTAAAGATATGGGGAGTCACTTATGTGAATGGAGGAAATTATGGATCAGATCATTACGGAGAAACTGGTAGAGAGTTACCAGCAGTATTTACAAGACGATGAAAAGAGCCAGGCTACGATAGAGAAATATATTCGGGATGTGAGGAGGTTACAGGCGTATGCGGATGGGCGCAGGGTTACAAAGAGCCTTATGATCCGCTTCAAGGAGAAACTGTACCACACCGACCACTATAAGGTCAGCAGTGTAAATTCTTATCTGGAGACTGTGAACCGCTTTCTGGAATACGCCGGATGGTTTGAGGCCCGGGTGAAGACGTACCGCGTCCAGCAGGAGAGTTTCTGCAGGGAGGAGAGATGCCTGACCAGGGAGGAATACAAAAAGCTGCTGGAAGAGGCGAGGAGACAGAACAAAAAGAGACTTTACATGATGCTGGAGACGATGGCGTCCACCGGGATGCGTGTGTCAGAGCTGGGCTGTGTGACGGTCCGGGGGGTCCGCTCCGGCATAGTTGAGATACAGAATAAGGGAAAGATCCGGAGGGTGCTGCTGACAAAACAGATGCAGAGGCAGCTTCTGCGGTATATCCGGGAGGAGGGACTGGTCTCCGGCCTTGTGTTCCGGACAAAGAACGGGAACCCGGTGAACCGCAGCAACATTTGGAAAGAGATGAAGAAACTGTGCAGCGGGGCAGGGGTGGGGGAGTCCAAAGTGTTCCCGCATACCTGAGGAAGCTGTTTGCCACCTGCCTCTATAAAATCCAGCGGGACCTGGCAAAAGTAGCCGATATCCTCGGGCA
>CANRMO010000248.1 GCA_947631755.1 uncultured Lachnospiraceae bacterium
CACATGGATAATCTTGGCAAATTTGTAGATCTGGTCGCCGGCCAGCCCCAGCGGATATCCGGTTCCGTTCAGATTTTCGTGGTGCATATAGACACCCATCTTTGTCTTGGAGCTGATAGACACATTATCCTTAATCTTGTCATACCCAAGCTCTGAGTGCTGTTTGATCTGCTCGTATTCCTCTGCTGTGAGCGCCCCGGGCTTGTCCAGAATCTCCGCCGGGATACCGATCTTCCCGATATCATGGAGCAGCCCCGCCGCCGCGAGATCTCGGAGCATCGGTTTTTTCAATCCTGCCGCGATGCCGATCAACACGGATAGAATCGCCACATTAACAGAATGTTTGTATGTATAGTCGGAATTTGTCCGGAGACTGACCAGGTTGACACTGATCTCCCCGTCTACACTCAGCTCTTCCGTCATTTCATTTGCGACATCGAGCGCCGCATCCACATCCATCTCGTGCACCGCTCTGGTCGCCTTTCTCTCTAATTTATCGCTGATCAGGTTGTCCACCCCGATATCCCGGGACATCGCATCCCAGATGTACAGGCCGGTAAGCCCCCTCTCTTTCATTTTCCGAATCAGCTTTTTCGTGAGCCTGACCCGGTAATTCACAAGGATCTTCCCCTGCTCATTGTGTATCGACTTGCCGACGATCATGCCCGGCTCCGCCTGCCCGATATTGATATATCTCATACATCAATCTCCCCGTCAAAGACTGTCTCTGCCGGCCCTTTCATCCGTACCTCCCCATTTTCCATATACGTGTCATAGAGCTTTCCGCCCCGGATCCGGACCTCGATCTCCTCTCCCCGGCCGCAGTAACCGTTCAGCACCGCCGCCACTGTGGAGGCACAGGTGCCAGTCCCGCAGGAAATCGTCTCCCCCGATCCCCGCTCCCACACCCGCATGCGGATCGTGTGGTCATCCACAATCTCCACAAACTCCGTATTGATCCTGTCCGGGAACAACTCATGGTTCTCAAAAGCGGGCCCGATCTTCTCCAGATCCAGCTGCTCTACCCCCTCAGTAAAAACAACACAGTGGGGATTTCCCATAGAGACACAGGTGGCGGAATACTCCTTTCCGGCGACGACAATGGGTCTCGCAATGAAATCTTCTCCCTCTGCCCGCACCGGGATATCCTGCGGCCGGAGGATTGCCTGCCCCATATTTACCTCAACATAGGTGACAATCCCGTCCTCTACCGTCAGATCCAGTGTCTTGACGCCGCTCTTTGTCTCCACTGTAATATGGTTATCGCTGACAATGCCGTGCTCAAAAGCATATTTCGCCACACACCGGATCCCATTGCCGCACATAGCTCCTTCTGAGCCATCGGCGTTATACATGATCATCCGGCAGTCCGCCTGCTCCGAGGGGGCAATGAGGATCAGGCCGTCCGATCCGATACCGAAATGGCGGTCACTGAGCCGGACTGCCAGCTCTTCGGGACGTGTGACCTTTTCCCGGAAAAGATTGACATAGATATAATCATTTCCTGTCCCATGCATTTTTGTAAACCGCAATTTCATCCCATGATCCTCCTCAATACTGCACTGCAATCTTCACATCGCAGCTGGATATATACGTCTGGTTCATCTCCAATTCGTACTGTAATTTCAAAAGGAACCCGTCATTATAATCACATTTTTCCACATTGCTTGTGTGAATGCTGACCTCCAGCTCGCCGACCGGCGTCGAGTAATACGTAAATGTCGTCTGGTCCGGCATAAACACCATATGGCTTGCCGTCGGCCCTTTCTTCACAACCTCTACCTGTGATTCATTGATCTTGAGCATATTCTTTACTGCCTGCACAATGCCGTTTTCTTCCTCTCCTATCACCTCATCATAACTGATACAGAGAAATCCATCTTCCTCGTACATCTTCCCGACGGAGACAACTTCCACCAGCTCCTCCCGGTTCATCTCATCCAATTGTGTACCGCAGATTTTTACTTTAACTTCCTGTTCCATTTTATTTAATCCTCGTTTCTGTGCCGCCGGCACATAAAGATCTTATCTCTCATATGACAGCTCGATCAGCCGGTCTAAAAGCTCTGACCAGCCAATCCCGTCTTTTTCCCAGAGCATAGGGTACATACTGATGTGGGTAAATCCCGGCAGCGTGTTGATCTCATTGAACACGACATCATTTGTGCCCTCTTCCACAAAGAAATCCACCCGTGCCAGCCCGAACCCGCTCACCGCCTTGAACACTGACACCGCGTTCCCGCGGATCTTCTCTTTCACATATTCCGGCAGATCCGGGTCAACCACTGTCTCCGATTCATCATTATTATATTTGGCGTCATAATCATAAAATTCCCCGGCGGCCTTAATCTCCCCGACTCCGGAAGCCCTCACACTCTCTCCGCCGAGCACTGCACATTCAACCTCGCGGCCCACAATGCACTCTTCAATCAATACTCTGTGGTCGTGCTTTTTCGCCAGCCGGATCGCCCTCTCCAGTTCCTCCCGGTCATGCGCCTTGCTGATTCCCCGGGAAGACCCCGCATTGGAAGGCTTCACGAACATCGGATAACCCAGCTTTGCCTCTGCGATGACCATTGTTTTCTGAATCTCGCTGCAGTCCCTGGCAATATCCACCACATAGGCTGCCTGCCGCACCCCTGTCCGGTCTGCAAAAATCTTCGTGGAAATTTTATCCATACTCGCCGCAGATGCCAGAACGCCACATCCCACATAGGGAATTCCCGAAATCTCAAAGAGT
>CANRMO010000249.1 GCA_947631755.1 uncultured Lachnospiraceae bacterium
GGGCGGGAAACGATTTTTTTGAACTTGATTTCGAGGAGGCGGTGCGTGCAGTGACGCCCGGACAAGCCGTGGTTTTGTACGACCGCGATGAGGGATATGTCCTTGGGGGTGGGACGATCGCAGCCCGGTAATTGCATTAGCAGTAGGAGGGATAATATGACATGTCAACAGAACAGAAAGATGAGGAAGAGGTTGGCCGTTTTTCTCATCTTGGCCCTGATCGCGGGAATCCTGCCGGCAGGAAAGGGTGTGCCGGTCAGCGGGGCCGGGGGCCGCGGGCTCAAAAACCCGAGGAAAGACAGTGACGGGGTGGTCACATGGGACTGCGTTTATTTCGGGAATTACTGGCAGAGCGACACAAACGGAGACGGCGAGGCGGATAAAAAGGATGCTAAACAGCCTGTCAAATGGCGGGTGTTGTCGGTAGACGGCGACGACGCTTTTCTTGTGACGGACCAGAATATTGATGTACAGAGTTACAATAGTGAAACTGCGGATGTTACATGGGAGACCTGTACGATGCGCAGCTGGCTGAATGGCTACGGCAGGGAGGCAAATGCAGAGGGTGAGGACTATACAAAAGACAGTTTTATCGGAAACGCATTTTCTCCCCTGCAATATTCGGCGATCTACACGACGAAAGTGGTGAATGAGGATAATCCAGACTTCGGGACAGAGGGCGGAAATAACACATTGGATAAGGTGTTTCTCTTGGCTTTTGGCTTTCCCTCATCCGGAGAAGACACAGTAGTAAGGGAGAGTAAAAATACGGAATATGTGTCGGATGGAGGGGAGATACGAGACAGTGAAGAGGAGGATGAAGAGGGGGAAAGTGCCGGGCTCAGTGATCCGTGGTGGCTGCGGTCGCCGGGCGGCAGCAGTGAGTATCCTATAAGTGTAGGCATAGGTGGCGACGTCGATAAGTATGGCCAGGCGACATCCGGCAATTCTTTTACAATGGTGCGTCCGGCTCTGCATCTGAAGCTTTCATCGGACTCGGCCTGGTCGTATGCCGGTACTGTGAGCTCAGACGGAAAGACAACCGGGGAGGCGACTCCCAGGCCGGCCAGTGAGGAGGCGGGCAGCGGGCTGGATAACCCGCGGACGGACAGTGATGGAGTCACCACATGGGATTGTGTCTATTTTGGAAATTACTGGCAGAGCGATACGAACAGTGATGGGAAAGCGGATGAAAAAGATGCCAGACAGTCGGTCAAGTGGCGGGTGCTGTCGGTGGACGGGGACCATGTGTTTCTCGTGACGGATCAGAACATAGATGTTCAGAAATACAACAGCAAAGATACTACGGATAGCTTTGTCAATAACGCATTCACTTCTGCAGAGCGGTCGGCAATTATGACGGCGAAAGTGGCGGATGAGGAGGATGCCGTCAATAATTTTTCTTTATCATCCACAGATAACGCAGCGGCGGGGGAGAGTAAAAATACGGAATATGCGAATACAAAAGTGCAGGAAGCATGGACATCGGTATCGGGGGATTGCAAAAAAAATGCTGTGTGGTGGCTGCAGTCGCCGGACAACTACAGTTATTTCGTCCCCTTTGTGGATCTCATTGCCTTTGTTTACCAGTTTGGTTCTTATGTCAGTGATCATTATGTGACGGTGCGTCCGGCCCTGCATTTAAACCTTTCCTCTGTCTCAGGCTGGTCACACGCCGGCACTGTGAGCTCAGATGGAAAAGTGGCTGAACAGGACGCATGAGGCGGCAGATGGGGGCGGTTTTGCGAAACCGTCAAACTCTCTGTTGTGGAGAGCGGGCAGGTGTGCTATACTCTTAGCAAAACAAAATTTTTGCTAATGTGCGAATGGAGGAGAAAAATGTACATAACTTGTTTGGATTTAGAGGGTGTTCTTGTACCAGAGATCTGGATCGCCTTTGCGGAGGCGAGCGGTATACCGGAATTGAAGAAAACGACCCGGGACGAACCGGATTATGATAAATTGATGACATGGCGTCTCGGCATTTTAAGAGAGCATGGGCTCGGGCTGAAAGAGATCCAGGAGACAATCGCAAAGATTGACCCGATTCCCGGGGCAAAGGAGTTTCTGGATGAACTGCGCTCCTTTAGCCAGGTGATCATTATCAGTGACACTTTTACCCAGTTTGCAAAGCCGCTGATGGAAAAACTCGGCTGGCCCACGATTTTCTGCAATTCCCTGGAGGTATCCCCGGAGGGGGAGATCACCGGGTTTAAGATGCGGATCGACAATCCGAAGTTTGCCACGGTAAAGGCATTGCAGTCCATTGGTTTCGACACGATAGCCAGCGGGGACAGTTACAATGATCTGGGGATGATCAAAGCGAGCAAAGCCGGATTTCTGTTTAAGAGCACCGACCAGATCAAAGCGGACAACCCGGAACTCCCCGCTTTTGAGACATACGCCGACCTCATGGCGGCAATCAAAAAGGCGATGGTCTGAGATCAGCACCATCCGCCGTCCAGTGTGAGAATCTGTCCGGTCAGATAGACAGGTGCCCGGGAGAGCAGAGAGACAGTCTCTGCGGCCTCCTCTGGGGTGCCCATCCGTCCGGCCGGAATTTCTCTGCATATCTCTTCTATTTCTTCTTGTGAAAAAATCCCGTTCATTTTAGTGTCAATCATTCCGCAGGCCAGGGCGTTGACAGCGATGCCGCTCGGGGCCAGTTCCTTTGCCAGCGCTTTGGTAAGGG
>CANRMO010000250.1 GCA_947631755.1 uncultured Lachnospiraceae bacterium
TGGAATCCAGCACATCTATGATAATATAGTTTGTCATGCCCGGGATCAGACCACTCAGCGTGAACTCATGGGTATCTGACAAATTATTTTCTTTTCCCCCGTTCACATAGCGGACAAGATCCGGAACCGACTCATCCTCCACTGTCACCGTATAGCGCACCATTCCCTTATATGGCATGGTAAAGTAAAAATAGAAACTGTTCGCATTTGTTCCAAATGGATTTGCCGCGATCACCGGCTCCTCAAATGTCGCCGACGCTTTTCGTATCACGCGGTCAAGCCGCTCTCTCGCCGCCATAGACGTATCCACCTGGTACACATTTGAGCTGTCAAAATTCAGGACATTCTTGCCCTCTCCGCTCAGCCTGAGTTCCACCGCTTTATTTTTCACATCGTGATTAAACGCCTGGTCTTCTGACTGGTCGCTCTGCTCCCCTGCGATCCGCTTCTCAAACTGACTGGACACCTTCCCTCCGCGGCTCAGAAAAAAAATCACACCGCCAGTCAGTGCCCCCAGTACAAGAAACGTAATTATTATCGGTTTCAATGCCCTTTTCATCTGCCTGTCTCCTTATCCAACAATTCCTCAAACTCTTTCATCGGCATTGGCCTGGCATATAAATATCCCTGGGCCATGTCACAGCATATATTCCTGAGATAATCTGCCTGGGACTCGGTCTCCACTCCCTCGCAGACAACGTGTTTATCCAGCTCGCGGGTCAGCTCAACCGTCTTCCTTATAATCACGCGGCTGGCCTCAGAAGTCTCTGTTTCATCCAGAAAAGATTTATCTATTTTAATAATATCCACTGGCAGCTCTTTTAAAAGGTTCAGCGATGAGTACCCTGTCCCAAAATCGTCAATGGACCACCGGATGCCGAGTTTCTTCAGCTCACTCATCGTCTGGGCAAACTCGGACAGGTCATCCTGGAAAATCCGCTCCGTCAGCTCCAGTTCAATGTATTCGCTTGGGATCTTATACCGGGATAAGATATCTGCGATCCGTGCCACGTACTGGTTATCTTTCAACAAAATCCGGGACTGGTTGATCGAGATGCTGACACATGGCTTTTTCTCCTTTCTCCTGCGCATGATCATCTGGCACACTTTCTCGAGCATATAGTAATCGAGATCTACGATAAATCCATCTTCCTCAAACACCGGGATAAACTCATCCGGGTACACCATCGAACCATCCCTGCGGATCCAGCGGCACAGCGCTTCCGCACCGGAAATACAATTTGTCTTCAGATCGTATTTGGGCTGTATAAATACCTGAAATTCCTCTTGATCCAGGGCAATCTGCATACTGCTCTCTATCTCTTTGACTTTCTCCACTTTCTGGGACACCCGCGGATCATAAAAAATTACGGGGCTGCCGCGGTTCAGTCGAATGGCCTTTCTCGCCACATTGACGTGTTCCACCATCTTGTCTACACTCTCCCCCGGATCATCCAGCACACACACCCCCACACCAAGACGGGGCGCAGCGTCAGAATAATCTTCGCAGATTGTTTTCCTGAAATCGGCACACATGCCGTTCAGATCTCTTTTGAGCTGGTCTTCATCCTCAAATTCTGTCAACAAAAGAAAATGATCGGCAATGCTCCGACAACATATCCCTGCGCCTTTACTGAAAGACGTGATCATATGGGCCAGATCCAGCAGCATCCGGTCTGCCCGAACTATGCCGTACAGATTGTTCACGCGTTCAAAATGCGTGATATTAGTACAGATCATCGCATATTTCTTCCCCGGGTTTTCCTCCAGATATTTTTTCACTGCTTTTTTGTAAGACTCCAGATTGTATAATCCAGTCAGGGAATCGTACAGTTCATAATCGTGGTCCCTGAAGTCTTCCGGCACCCGGACAGCGGACTCGCCGTTCACATCGCCGGCATCATACGCCCGGGCATCATCATTGAGAGCTGTGTGGATGGAGACGATCATAAAATCCTGCTCCTCCCTGGCGAGCATAATAGAAAAACGCATACAGAAATAAACAATCTGATCCGTGTGCGGTATCCGGACCTCAAATTCACCGCTGACTGAGAAGCAGTCCTCGCTAAGCATCACGCAGTCAGCAGTCAAAACATCCATCTTGCAGCCGTAGGGAACATTCTTTAGTTCTTTTTCCATATGTCCTATGTACTCTTCCTTGTTGCGCGCCACGTATTCATCCCTGGAGCCAACCCAGCGCACATTGGGACTGACCCTCCGGAACACTTCGTGAAGAGAGCGCTCTACATAAAAAGAGCGAAAATGTTTTAGGACGATCTGCCGGATTTCCTCCTCCAGCAGCGCGCGGCTCACGGCACTCGTCTCATTTTTCTTTATCGCCAAATTACACCTCCCGGACTTTCATCTGTCCCACTTGTCGCACAGAGCATTGATCTGATCTGTAAACTTCGCTGTATCCTTATTGCTGAGTCCCTTATTTTTATAAATGACGGCCACCAGCCTCTGGCCCGCTGTCAGCAGGCGGTCAAACAGATCACTGGCCCGTTTCCCTGCCGCTGTCTTCTTCTTCGCGGCAACCGGGGCGGCTTTTCTGATAAACTCTCCCGAGATAAGATCGAACACCGTGCCGCTGTAGGGCGCCGATGCGATATAACCGGAGTCCTCCAGTGTGTGGGCAAAAGCATC
>CANRMO010000251.1 GCA_947631755.1 uncultured Lachnospiraceae bacterium
CCGGGGGGACGCACAGTCTTATTGTATTCTTATGAGCGGGCAGGAGTCCGAGGAGAGCCGGGAGAGATTGTCTGTGCTGGCAAATTCCAACGATGGTTTTTACATTGCCAGAGAGGATCTGAAACTCCGGGGACAGGGGGATCTTTTCGGGGTGAGACAGAGCGGCGAGCAGTTATTTGCCCTGGCAGACATATTTGAGGATGCAGAAATTCTCCGGCAGGCGGGGGAGGAAGTGCAGCGGATCTCAGAGGAGGATGTTTTTCTTATGTACAAGAAAAACGGCAGGCTGAGAGAACAGGTGGAACATTATCTGGGCCAGGTGACCCTGTGAGGAGGTAAGAGCATGATATATAACGTGTATTTTGAAGTGTCAGCAGCGGCATTTATGTTGACGCTGTATGTGTATATGCATCTGCAGTATAATCTTCGCTCGGATAAAAACAGGACATTCCGGCTTCTTGTACTGTTTGCTTTTTGGGCAGATGTGCTGGATGTTGTCTCTGCCATTACGATCAGTTACTGGAAGGCAGTTCCGGTGCCTGTGAATGTGACAGTAAATGTGGTTTATCTGCTGGTGGATGCGGTACTCGGCTATCTGTTTGTTGTCTATGTGCAGAACTACCTGGCCCGTGGGAGGCAGAGCCGTATTTTGCTCCGCCTGAACCATATTGTGATGGGGCTCTATGTGGCGGTCCTGGCCTTAAACTATATTAATGGGTGGGTCTTTTACTTTTCACCGGAGGGGGGGTATACCCATGGCCCCCTCTATCTGATCGTCTTTGCGATCCCTTTCTATTTTATAACGAATTCATCGGTTTGTCTTTTGCAGAATTACAATAGTTTTGAGCTGAAGAAAAAGGTTTCGATTCTGTTGTATATACTGATCGGTTTTACCGGGCCGGTTCTGCAGCTTGTTCTTTTTCCGCATGTGCTGCTCGGTATGTTTACCATTTCCCTGGAAGTCCTGATGATGTTCTTTTCCATGGAGACACCGGATTACCAGAAGCAGGAACAGACCATGCGGGAGCTGGAGGAGACAAGGGAGGAGGCAGACCGCGCCAGAGAGGAGGCCCAGAGGGCAAACCGGGCGAAGACAGAATTTCTCACCAGCATGTCTCATGAGATCCACACGCCCATCAATGCAATTATGGGGATGAATGAGATGATCCTGAGGGAATGTGAGGAGGAGACAATATGTTCCTATGCGAGAGAGGTAGAAAAATCCGGGAAAATGCTGTTATCCCTTGTGAACAATATCATGGATTTTGCCCAGATCGATGAAAAAGAGGTGAGGGTCCTCCCAGTAAAGTACCAGATCCGCACGGTGCTTGAAGATATTTTGAACATGTATTCTTCACGGGTTCGGGATAAGGGGCTGCAATTGAAGTCAGAGATCGACAGAAGGCTGCCGGAACGGCTGTACGGAGATCAGATACATATCCGCCAGATTGTCTCCAATCTTCTGTATTATGCCATGCGCTATACGGAAGAGGGTGAGATCACTCTGACAGCAAATTTCAAAAACAGTGACAGCAACGGCAATTATATTGAACTGTACATCGGAGTACGGGATACGGGACGGGGGATGTCAGATGAGGAAAAAGAACATCTTCTGGATTATTTTGAGGGGTATAACAAAAAGGGCGGAGGGGTAGAAGATTCCGCTGCCGGACTCATTCTCGTAAAGACACTGGCCGAGAAAATGGACGGGAAATTCGGGTTTGATACGGAGTATGGAAAGGGGTCCACTTTTTATGTCAGGATCCGTCAGCGGGTGCTGGCAGATTAATACTTGAAAAAATGTGTTATATCATATACAATAATGGGAGGATCTGTTATGAGAGTGATCGCGGGCACAGCGAGAAGGCTGCCGTTACTTGCGCCGGAGGGGAAAAATACCCGGCCGACGACGGACCGTATCAAAGAGACGCTGTTTAATATTATCCAGGACGAGATTACGGGATGTGTGTTTTTGGATCTGTTCAGCGGCAGTGGAGCGATTGGGATTGAGGCTCTCAGCCGGGGGGCCAAAAAAGCGTATCTGGTCGATTATGGAAAGGAACCCCTGCGGTGTATAAGGGCAAATCTTGCGAAGACGCGGCTGGAGGACAGGGCAGTTGTGCTGCCGATGGAAGTCTCCCGTGCCATATCGAAACTGGGGGAGATGGGTGAGACATTTGATATTGTATACGCCGATCCGCCCTATCGGTGCGGTATGGAGAAAAAGACTCTGGACATATTAGCTGGTTCCGGGATTGTCCGGACAGGCACACGGGTGATCATGGAGTCCTCTCTTGAGACGGCGCCGGATTATGTAGAGAAAGAGAAATATGAATTGACAAGGCTTAAGGAATATAAGACGAACCAGCATATATTTTTGCGGGTGAAATAAAAAAGGAGGATGTTATGAATCCATCGAGAATTGAGCAGGCAATTGATGAGATCTATGATTTCGTGGAGAGCTGTAAACCGTCCAAACTGTATCCGAGCAAGGCAGTTGTGGAGAAGGGGGAGCTGTATGATCTGTTGGATGAACTGCGGCTCTGTGCGCCGGAGGAGATCAAGAGATATCAGAAGATCATCAGCAACCGCG
>CANRMO010000252.1 GCA_947631755.1 uncultured Lachnospiraceae bacterium
GTTTGCCATACCATTTTTTAGTCATGAAAAACTTTAATTTTTTTCATTTTGTCTATTGACATTTCTTAGCTGGACTTCTATCTGAAACTGTTCCCCCAAAACTGCCATCCGCTCCTGCATTTTCCGCACTTCTTCCACCAATGGATAAATGGTTTCTTTCTTCCCCACCACACAGACCCGGTTGTAAATGCAGCTCCGCACGAAATAGTCTTTCTTTAGCATCCCGCTCATTTTGATATTCGCCTCAATCGCCCGTCTTTCATAATCCGAAACACGAAAGCTGATGGTTGGATTTTTGTGTTTTCCTGGCATAATCAATCAACCTCCTCTTCTTCTGTTTTCTCTGTTACAAAGGCTTCATTTAACATAACTGCCATTTCTTTCTGCTCCGACGGGAACATATGGGCATACCGGTAAGTAATGTCTGCACTTTCATGACCTACCCTGTTCCCGATTGCTACCGCTGTAAATCCCATATTGATAAGCAAAGACACTGACGAATGCCTGATATCATGGATACGAATTCTCTTTACCCCTGACGCTTTTGCTCCCCTGTCCATTTCATGGTGCAGATAAGATTTTGAAATCTGGAAAATACGGTCCGTCGGCATATATCCGTATAACATTCCCAGATATTGCCCCAGTTCTTCACAAAGAAAATCCGGAATACTCACATCCCGCTTGCTCTTTGGCGTTTTCGGGTCGGTTATCACATCTTTCCCTCTTATCCTCTGATAGGACTTTGTGATATGGATAACCTTGTTTTTAGTGTCGATATCACTGGCACATAATGCCAAAAGCTCACCCAAACGCAAACCACACCAGTAGAGTATCTGGAACGCATAGTAGGAAACCGGCTTGTCCTTTACCGCCTCAATGAATTTCAAATATTCTTCCTTTGTCCAGAAATTCATTTCATCCGCTTTGCCTTTCCCCAACGGTCCGGCTTTGATGACCGGGTTCTCTTTCAATTCATAGAACCGCACCGCATGGTTAAACAATGCGGACAGTTCTGACTGAATTGTTTTCAGATATGTCGGTTTAAACGGTTTTCCATCTGCCCCTCTCTGTGCTGATATTTTATTCTGCCATGTGATAATATCCTTTGCCTTGATATCCTTCATCTTCTTATCCTTGAAATAGGGAAGTATCTTGCTCTTTACAACCGCCTCTTTCGTATTCCAAGTATTTTCCTTGAGTTTCGGTTTCATATCCATCTCATAGGACTTCCAGAAATCTCCGAAAGTCATGTCCAGATTGGATTCCTCCCTCATGCGGAAATGCTGCTCCCACTCCAATGCCTCTTTTCTGGTCTTAAACCCACGCTTCAGCTTGCGCTTGTTTTTGCCGGTCCAATCGTAATAATGAAACGAGACATACCATGTGCCACGTTCCTCATCCTTGTATGCCGCCATACACATCCTCTCCTTTCCTCTGCGAAGCGGCATCTGCCACTTCGCCCATGCTGTCATGCTTTCTGCCCGTTCCAGTATCACAGGCACAGACGGAAATACAACTGTCCATCCCAAAAATCTTCTTCAAATCCTACTCAGCCTGCCACACCGTAGAACTTTTCTTCAAAAAACTTTCTGCTAACCCTGCCTGCAACGGTAATAAAGCCTTTTGCAGACAACTCTTCATTCAGTTCCCGGATAATGGCATATGCCTTAGACTTTGAAATTCCAAGCAATTCAGCCACTTCCTTTGCGGTAATAAAAACCTCCTTCCCCACAGCAACACCCCCTTTCATTTTTATGTACTCGTCTGTTTATTTCGCATATTTGTTAATCTTATGTGATACCTATTATGATTCGCAACTTTGTTAATGTCAATACTCTTATTTCGCTTTTTTGTTAATTTCCCCTTTACTTCTTCCATTCCATACCGTATAATGAGGAAAGGCAGGGTATTTGCACTTATCTGTCAATCCGATGAAACGAGGTGGTTCTTATGACAGTTGGCGAAAAGATAAAATATATCCGTACATTCCGTGGCATGACACAACAGCAGCTAGGCGTTGCCATCGGGCTGTCTGCCAAAGGGGCGGATAACCGCATGGCACAATATGAAACAAACTATCGTGTCCCAAAGAAGGATATGCTGGAAGATATCGCAGAGGCACTGGATGTCAGCCCTCTCAACTTTATCTCCCCGGTATCCGGCTCTGCCGAGGACATCATGCAAACATTCTTCTGGCTGGACGAGGATAATCCAGAGGCACTGCATTTCTTCCCTATGTCTCCGAGTAAGAAAAAATACGGAACAGGAAGCACAATCAAGGCACAGTATGATGATAACGATGATATGCCTGCCTCTGCACCCGTAGGTATGTGGTTCAACTACAATTCCGTAAATGATTTCATGCACGAATGGATGACACATAAACAGGAACTGGCTGACGGCGAAATCACACAGGCTGAATATCTGGAGTGGAAACTTAACTGGCCTGATACCTGTACTGAGCGTGGCTCCTCACACCAGCCATGCGAACCAAAACATAAATGGAGAAAATCTGATTCTGAAACGGAATCCTGAATAATAGAAAATACATTTAAGAAATCTTGTTATTCTGTAAA
>CANRMO010000253.1 GCA_947631755.1 uncultured Lachnospiraceae bacterium
TAAAAAACGTTTAGAGCCAGTCCAAAAAGTTTGTCCAGTCTGCGGCGATGTATTTTTAGCAAAGAATTCACGACAGGTCTACTGTTCGAAGAAATGTAAATACCGTAAAGGTTATTTAGAACGTATGGGGCATGTCCCGAATGGGACTTTCAAAAAAGACGCTATGACATATCGCCAGTGTCGTGAGAAACACAACAATTGTGACTGGTGCGAACACGCTGATTGTATTTATTAAGCTATGAAAAGGAAATGTGAAGTTTGTGGGGAAACATTCGAAACAGGATCCGGTCGTGTATCTGACGTTCGACTGTGGCTACGAGGCCGGATATACGAAAAAGATATTAAAGATTTTAAAAAAGAATGATATCCGGGCGGTTTTTTTTGTGACGGAGGCGTATATCAAAGAGTGTCCGGGTATTGTGAAAAAAATGAAAAGAGAGGGACATCTGGTGGGAAACCACACATGCACGCACCCGCAGATGGCGAAACTGAGTGTCAAGCGGATACGAAATGAAATTCTTCAGTGTGAAAAGACGATGAAGAAACTGACTGGGTATGAGATGGATCCCTATCTGCGGCCGCCAGAGGGGAATTTCAGCATGCGGAGTATCAAAGTGACGAAAAGTCTTGGCTACTGCACAGTTTTCTGGAGCCTGGCGTATTATGATTACGATACAGCGAACCAGCCGGGGGCGGATTATGTCTTAAAGCGGTTTAAAACCTATCATCACAATGGAATGATACCGCTTATCCACACCTGTTCGAGCTCAAACACTCAGGCGCTTCCCCGGGTCATTGAGTATCTGGCCGGGCAGGGATACCGGTTTGGGACGCCGGAAGAGTGGTGAGAGGCAGCTTTGGCCGCTATTTTGGCAGCGATGTCTCTTTTCCGGCGTTTTCCGCCTGCCACAGCTGTTTCCGGAACTGAAAGGAAAACAGAATGACAGTAAAGATCACGGAAATAAAATCGGCGATCGGCTCTGCGAGGTAGACACCTGCCGTTTGATTTTTCACAAGATGGGGCATGAGGTAAATGAGCGGCAGGAGAAGGATGAATTTTCGCATAACGGCTACAGTGATGGATGCCTTTGCATTTCCGATTGAGGTGAATGTCAGCTGGCAGGCAATCTGTGCGCCGAATATGCCCATGGCGGCACAGTAGATCCGGAGCGCCCAGGTGGTGTACGCGATCAGCTGCCGGTCGGATGAAAAAATCATGGCGAATACTTGTGGGAAGACCATGACAGATATCCAGATCAGCAGGGAGTAACTCAGCGTCCATGTGAGCAGAAGCCGGAATGTCTTTTTAACGCGCCCGATTTTCCCGGCGCCGAAGTTGTAGCTGGAAATTGGCTGTGCGCCCTGTCCGAGTCCCTGCATCGGCAGCATGGAGAACTGCATGACGCTGGAGAGGATCGTCATGGCTCCGACGGCCACATCCCCGCCGTACCGCAGCAGCGATGAATTAAAACAGACAACGATCACGCTCTCGCTCGCCTGCATGATGAACGGCGCAAGCCCCAGCGCGATACCCGGAAGTACAATATCCTTTTCTGGTCTCAGATAGGATTTTTTTATTTTGATGGCTGTTTTTCTGCCGGTCAGAAAGTGGAGGATCCATATGGTGGATAGCGCCTGGGAAATGATGGTCGCCAGTGCCGCGCCGCGCACTCCCATGTGAAATCCATAGATAAAAACCGGATCCAGGGCGATATTGCAGACTGCGCCGATCAGCACGCTGAGCATTCCTGTCCTGGCAAACCCCTGCGCAGTGATAAAGGCATTCATCCCCAGGGTGAGCTGCACGAAAACGGTGCCCAGGGCATATATGCCCATATAGGAAACAGAAAATTCTATCGTATTCTGGCTCGCACCAAATGCGAGGAGAAGGGGGCGGTTAAAAATCAGCAGGGCGATTGTGAGAGCGGCTGAAATAAAGAGCTGTAGAGAGAAACTGTTGCCCAGTATTTTCTCGGCCTCAACATAGTTTCCTTTTCCCATTGCAATGGACGCCCGCGGCGCGCTGCCGCTGCTGACCAGTGCGGCAAACGCCGCCACGATCATGATGACCGGCATACAGACGCCGACGCCCGTCAGAGCCAGTGAGCCGGTTTCAGGTATGTGCCCGATATAAACGCGGTCTACCAGATTGTACAGAAGATTGATGATCTGTGCGGCAATTGCCGGGACAGATAGTTTCCAGAGCAGCCTGCCAACCGGTTCTGTCCCCAGAAAATCACTTTTTTGTGCCATTATTATATGCCCCCCGGATGTCTGTTATATTTGCGCAAAAGAATTGCAGTTAATCATGAATTATAGATATTCAGATATTATAGTCCGGGTTCTGGTGTTTGTCAAGAACGTAAAAAATATAAAAATTATACTGTTTATTGTGGGATTTTGCATTTTATTGTATACTATAAACACATTTTTGTACAAGGAGGAAATTAAATTATGTGGGCATATGAGAGTGTTTTTTACCAGATTTACCCTCTTGGATTTTGTGGGGCGCCTTTTGAGAATGACGGGGTTGAGAAACCGCGTATTCTGAAAGTACTGGAC
>CANRMO010000254.1 GCA_947631755.1 uncultured Lachnospiraceae bacterium
GGGAGGAGATAAAACAACTACCGGAGAAAATGGTGGAACGACTACAACGAAAAAGAAGGCACCAAAAAAAGGAACGGTTATTACCGTATCTGGTGTAAAATTCAAGATTACCAATGCCTCCACAAATGGAAAGGGAAAAGTGGCAGTATCCGGTGTCAAGAAGAAAAACAAGAAATCTCTTGTTATTCCGGCTACAGTTACATATAAGGGAATTAAATATAAGGTAACTGCTATCAACGCAAAAGCTTTTTCTGGTTGTAAGAAACTGAAAAAAATTACAGTAAAGAGTAAAACGATTACAAAAGTAGGTAAGAATGCTTTCAAGAATATTCATAAGAAATGTGTTATCAAGGTTCCGTCTTCAAAATTGAAGAAATACAAAAAGCTTATGAAGAAAAAAGGACAGGCAAAAACCGTTAAAATTAAAAAGTAGTCCGTAAAATTTGAAAATGGTCTGTTTGAAACTTTGCGAACAGACCATTTTTCTGTAAGTATGTCATTTTCATTATTTATTTTACTTCTTAAACAAATTTTTAGAACACAGATCCCCACATATCCGTTCTTCCATTTTCTCTGCGCTGCTGCGGTCAGGAGCGCTCACGGAAACATACACTTTCAGTTTTGGCTCCGTCCCCGACGGGCGGACAACGACAGAACAGTTATCTTCGAGTAAATATTTCAAAACATCCGATTTTGGAAGATTCCCCAGCCCCTCGGAATAATCCAGAACATTCTCCACCTTTTACCCCCCGGCTGAATCGATGCCCCTGCGCAATCCTGCCATGATCTCCTGCATCCTGGCAAACCCGGCCGCCCCCTCAAATTCATAGGAATGTAATGTGTTCAGGCAGTATCCAAATTCTCTGTACAATTCATCAAGTTTCGATAAAAGAGAAATTCCCCGCGTCTTATAATAAGCAAACATCTCACAGATCAAAAATGAACCGTCCACTGCATCCTTATCCCGCACATAAGAACCGCTGAGACAACCATAGCTCTCCTCAAAACCAAAAATATAGGAATCCTCTTTCCCCTGTCTTTCCAGATACCCGATCTGCTCACCGATAAACTTAAACCCGGTCAGTACATTCACCGTGCGGACGCCGTATTTCGCAGCGATGCGCTCTGCCATGTCCGCGGTGACGATTGTCTTGACCATCACAGGATCCTCTGGCATCCTGCCGTGTTTTTGTCTCTGGGAGCAGATGTAGTCCAGTAATAGCATCCCCGTCTCATTGCCAGATAAAAGGACGTACCCGCCATCACTCTCGTCCCTCACTGCAATGCCCACCCGGTCACAGTCTGGATCTGTGGCCAGAAGCAGATCTGCATTATTCCTGGCAGCACACGCCATGCCGAGCGCCATCGCCTCCCGGATTTCCGGATTCGGGTACGGACAAGTAGGAAAATTCCCGTCCGGCTCCTTTTGTTCCGGGACAACAGTGATATTTGTGTAACCGCTCTCTCTTAACGTGCAAAGAACCGGCTTTAACCCCGTGCCATTCAGTGGAGTATAGACAATGGATACTTTTTTATCAACTTCATCACCAAAAAGAACCGACTGATTTTTCACTTCCCGGATAAATTCTCTGCAAACCTCTTCCGATACCCAGGAAATCAGTCCCTCAGCCAGCCCCTCCTCAAAATCCATTGCGCGTACATCGTCAAAGAGATCCAGTTTCTCAATTTCAGCGAGAATATCCGCCGCAGCCTCTGTCGTAATCTGGCAGCCGTCAGCACCGTAAACTTTATAGCCATTATATCTGGCGGGATTGTGGCTCGCTGTCACCATAATGCCCGCCGAACACCCAAGCCTGCGGACGGCATAGGAAAGACAGGGCGTTGGCATGAGTTCACGGTAAATTTCCACATGAATATCATTGGCGGCAAAGACTCCGGCAGCAACCCGGGAAAACACATCTGACTTTATGCGGCTGTCATAGGCAGCCGCTATCTTCCACTGTCCTCTATTATAATTCTTTTTCACATAATCGGCCAGTCCCTGGGAAACTTTTGCCACAGTGTATATGTTCATTCGGTTTGTTCCTGCGCCAATCACACCGCGGAGTCCTCCCGTCCCAAACGAGAGATCCCGGTAAAAAGCATCCTCTATCTTTTCTCTATCAACCGCGATGTCTTTCAATTCCTCAGCCACATCCGGATCCGCCACGGCCCGCTCCATCCAGCGGTGGTATTCTCTCAGAATTTCGTCTGTATTCATGATCTCCTCCGTTCTAAAACACCATACTGTCAGCATCCCACTTTCAAAAAATGTGCCTGTCCGTGGATCTTTATCTCTACTGAATCTGCCGGGACAAAAATACAGTCTCCCCGATAGAAGTTGAGTCCATTTCCCCCCTCCCAGTAGAAAACACCACAGCCGTCCGTACACAGCAGAACCAGAAAAGAATTGGCCCCGGACCGGATCTCTGCCATCTCCCTCGTCCGCTCTGTGTTCAGCCTCATCCTCTCTACCTGGAAATATTTGCAGCGGCAGAGCATCTCGGTCGCATAGCCTCTGTAGAAATGAAAAACTTTCATCGGC
>CANRMO010000255.1 GCA_947631755.1 uncultured Lachnospiraceae bacterium
TACAGGCACAGAGACCACATCTGGTCGATGCTCTGCATGGTTCTGACATGTTTTTACTGGTACGACCCGTTTTTGTGGCTGGCAGTATCCTGTTTTAAAAAGGACGCAGAATTGTTCTGCGATGAGACTGTGGTCGGGATGCTGGGGGAGGAAAAACGATTTTCTTATGGGGATCTGCTGCTGAGGATGGCTGGCAATACCGGATTTGGTGATTTCTGCTATTCCATGATGCCCATGAGCAGAAATGGTCGGGAGATGGAGAAACGGATCCGCGCCATCAGCCAGAAAAAATGTTATTCCAAATGGGTTCTGGTTCCGCTTTTGCTTGTTGCTGCCTTTGCCCTGGGGGTTACATGCAGCACAGGATTCCGTCTTTCTGCCCGAGAGGCTGTGACGGCAGATTCCGCAGAGGGAGAACCGGTGGAAGAGAGGAAAGAGACTGGGGAGAAATGGACGGGGACGGATGGGGCCGGACAGCTTCTGCCGTGTTCTTATCCGATTGGAATGCAGATAGAAAGTGGCCTCAACCCGGTATGGATGAGAGTTGGCCAGGCGTCTGCCCTCCGGGCATCCTCCTGTGAAGAGGCATTCGGTAATTACATGGAAGTGTTTACCCAGGCGGTGAATACGGGAAAGACCGACAGGATGGATCAGGTGCTTGCGGCCGGCAGCGAGGTGTATGAGCAGCAGTGTGCCCTGGTCAAAAATTACTACGGGCGGGGAATCCGCGAGGAAATCCTCTCTTATTCTATCGCGGGGGAGGAGGAGCTGTTTCCTTTTTCAGAAGAGAATGGGCACTCTGTCCGTCAGACGGCAATCCTCTCGAGAGAGGAGATAAAGGTGTTTTACGGGGATGGAACGACAAAAATAGTGAGACAGGGATACCGGTATACATGTGAGGAGAGAGAAAGCGGCTGGATCATCACAAAAATGGATGAGACAGAGGAGTAGACGAACATGAAATTTGAGGGGAAAAGGGTTGATATTATATGAAAAGGGGAGTGTTGTTACTTATACTGGCGGCTTCGGTGTGTGCGGCGGGCTGCAGTTCCAATACGGCGGGAAACCGGGATGTGAGCGGCAGCGCGATCAGCGGGACTTCCGTGAGTGGATCAGCGGCAGAGGAAAAAACGGCATTCCGGCTCACCACGGGCAGAGGGGAGAAAGCAGATATTCCCGATCCGGGACAGACAGAAGGAGAAGTTTCGGTTTCTCTCGCCCAGTTTAGCGAGGACTGGTATTATAGTGGTGACTGGGACTGGAATGAGCTCTCTGTGAAAGAGCGGAAGCGCTGGTTTGCCGATCTCTCTTTTGCGGGATTTGACAGGGATGTGTTTGTTCCCATGTATGGCGTGGGAAGCATGGATCCCGGGAGTTCTTCTGTGGTGAAAGTTCTTGATACGAATACAGGAAAAGAGAAGAAAAGGGAGGGGGATTGTCTGATTTTGTATGTGATCGAGGGCGCGGATCCGGATGACAGCGAGGAGGAGCTGTCTGAACTGACATGCCTCTCCCGTGCGGAATATATTGAAGAGGGAGAGGAGAAAAAAACGTCGGAAAATGCCTGGCTTGTCGTGATCGATTATGCAAAAGGGATAACCTACCGGGCGCACAGCAGGTTTATGTGGTGCTATTTTTTACAACAATTTGAATTTTCTTTTGCTGAACTGACAAGGTACGGACCGTATGAACTGGTTATTGAGGAAATGTATCATAATGAGGTGCAGGCAGAGGTTATTCAGTTTGATGAGGGAAACAGGGAAATGAGATGCCTGTTCTCCACATGGGAAGAAGATTACCGGGATTACAGAGAGTTCTTTTCCGGCCATCTGGAAGACGATTACAAGGCTGTTCTTGAGTACAGGGATGACAGTGGCATTTCCTTTTCAAAGACGGTTTCCCTGCTGGATTCAAATTATAAGAAAGAGGATCTGGATCTGGACCAGAGGATCAATAAGATTCCAGATAACCGGATCGCGTCTGGAGAGGACCGGTGGATTGTTGATGATGAATACCAGTTTGTCCGGCTCTGGGAAAACGGGAAACTAAAGCGTGACCAGATCAAAAAGGCGACTTCATGCAAGGAAGAGGATGTGGTGTTTTTGTATTCGATGGATCAGGCTTTTGTGAGGACACAGGATGGCGGCATACCGCAGTTCTGTCTGTCGAGATCCGTGTGTGTGGGCCACCGCGCAGAAGTTCTGGGAAATCTCGAACTCCGCCTTCAATATGACGGGTGGGGAGCTCTCGTGCCGGCAGAGGTGGAATTTGTGTAGGGCATTATCCTCCTTTGCGCCGTCTGTGGACACCTGTGCCTTTCTGCGCATTATACGCATCAAAATCCTCCTGTAAAACTAAGTATATATCAGGAAACAAGCTGGTAGGGATGACGATTTCGTCACTGCCGTATTGAATGATTTTTTCTGATTTGATTTGTTCAAGTTCAACTGGCGGCACACTATCTTTGTTAATTATTACTGGGTCTGTCATATAAACTCTGACTTCTACAGGTCCCCACTTCATGAGCGGTCTTTTGGCACCC